>DAIQBE010000226.1:0-5655 GCA_036781325.1 Leadbetterella sp.
CTATTTGGTTTCTTATAATCAAAAAAGCTCCTCTGATAGAGGAGCTTTTTTTATCTTTTTGATCTTTCTACAAAATTCTTTTCCGTATTTCCGGTATATATCTGTCTAGGCCGTCCAATTGCTTGTTTTTGGTCTCTAAGTTCTATCCATTGTGCTATCCAACCTGGTAAACGACCAATAGCAAACATTACTGTAAACATATTTGTTGGAATGCCTAAAGCTCTGTAGATAATTCCAGAATAAAAATCAACATTTGGATACAGTTTTCTTGAAACAAAGTAATCATCTTTTAGTGCTGCCTCTTCTAATCCTTTGGCTATTTCTAGTACTGGATCATTTACTCCTAATTTTTCCAAAACATCGTAAGCTGCTTTCTTAATTATCTTAGCCCTTGGATCAAAATTTTTGTAAACTCGGTGTCCAAAACCAAAAAGTCTAAAACCTGAGTTTTTATCTTTTGCTTTGTCAATGTATTTCTGAACATCTCCACCATCATTCTTTATCTCTTCTAACATTTCTATTACTTCTTGGTTTGCACCCCCATGCAAAGGGCCCCAAAGAGCTGAAATGCCAGCAGATATACTCGAGTAGATATTAGCTTTAGAAGATCCCACTAAACGAACTGTGGAGGTTGAACAATTTTGTTCGTGATCTGCATGCAAAATCAATAATTTATTTAAAGCTGCACTTACCACTGGATCTACTTTGTAATCTTCAACAGGCAATGCAAACATCATGTTTAAGAAATTTGCACAATAATCCAAACTATTTCTAGGATAGTTAATAGGATGTCCTTGAGATTTTTTATAACACCAAGTGGCTAATGTTGGAAACTTTGCTAAAAGTCTAATAATATGCAATTCTGTATTATCTGGTCTTTTATCATCAAAAGAATCAGGATAAAAACCAGACATTGCGCTTACTAGCGAAGACATAATTCCCATTGGGTGAGCATTTACAGGGAATCCGTCAAATATCTTCCTCATATCTTCATTCACCATTGTGTGTTTGGTGATTTTCGAAGAGAACGTATTATATTGTTCAATTGTAGGTAATTCCCCATATATCAAAAGATAAGATACTTCCAAAAAGTCTGCTTTATCCGCAAGCTCTTCAATAGAATAACCTCTATATCTTAAAATCCCTTCCTCTCCATCTAAAAAAGTTATTGAACTATAAGTTGCACCAGTATTTTTATATCCCTCGTCTATAGTTACATAACCTGTTTTAGCTCTTAAGCTAGAAATATCAATTGCCTTTTCATTTTCGGTACCTTCAACCACAGGAAATTCAAATTCTTTTCCATCAATTAACAGTTTCGCTGACTCAGCCATAACAGTTTTTGTTTATTAATTATCTCTTTTAATTAAATCTTCTTATTTGTGCTAAATTACTACAAATAGTACAAAAACAAAATTAAATATTCATTAAAATATCAATCATATCAAAATTTGGATTAGAATCGACAAAAAAGTATTATTCCCAACTAAACCCATGATATTTGAATAAAATACGTTCAAATAAATTAGAAAAAAAACCAACAAAAGAACTATTATTTAAAATAGTGGTCTTTTGTTGGTTATTCAAAATATTGGAAAAATTCAAGAAAAATAAACCAGTTATTAATTATTTAGCATAGGCTACCGCTCTCATTTCTCTTATCACGATTACTTTAATTTGCCCAGGATATTGCATTTCCTTTTCAATCCTTTGAGAAATATTAAATGACATCATATTTGCTTGTTCATCAGAGCAATTCTCAGCATCAACAATTACCCTCAATTCTCTACCTGCTTGTATTGCATAACATTTTTCTACTCCCCTAAACGAAAGTGCCAAATCTTCCAAATCTCTTAGCCTTCTAGCATAAGACTCCATCATTTCACGCCTAGCCCCAGGTCTTGACCCCGAAATTGCATCACAAACTTGAATAATTGGAGAAATAAGATAAGTCATTTCAATTTCGTCATGGTGAGCACCAATTGCATTTATTACTTCTGGATTCTCTTTGTATTTTTTCGCCATTTCCATTCCTAAAATAGCATGGGGCAAATCCGATTCTTCCTGATTAACCTTTCCAATATCATGAAGTAAACCTGCTCTTTTTGCAAGCTTTACATTGAGCCCCATTTCTGCAGCCATAGTTGCACAAAGCTTAGCCACCTCTCTAGAGTGTTGCAATAAGTTTTGTCCATAGGAAGACCTAAATCTCATTCTTCCAACCATTTTAATGAGCTCAGGATGTAAGCCATGTATACCTAAATCAATCACAGTTCTTTCTCCAATTTCGATAACCTCATGATCAATATCTTTCCTAGTTTTATTAACTATTTCTTCAATTCTTGCGGGGTGAATTCTACCATCTTGAACTAAGCGGTGCATTGAAAGTCTTGCTACCTCTCTTCTTACAGGATCAAAAGAAGAAATAACAATGGCCTCAGGAGTATCATCTACAATAATTTCTACACCTGTGGCTGCCTCTAAAGCTCTGATATTCCTGCCTTCTCGACCAATAATTTTCCCTTTAATTTCGTCACTTTCAATATTAAAAACCGAGACACAGTTTTCAATTGCCTGCTCTGCTGCGGTCCTTTGAATGGTCTCAATAATTATTTTTTTAGCTTCTTTAGTGGCAGAAAGTTTAGCCTCCTCCATAGTCTGCTTAATAAAACTTGAAGCTTTACTTTCAGCTTCATGCTTCAGTGCCTCCACTAATTCTTGTTTGGCTTGCTCTGCTGTTAAATTAGCTATTTTTTCAAGTTGAGAAACTTGTTGCTGATGCATTCTTTCAGCTTCTTCTCTTTTTTTACTCGCTATTTCAATCTGTTGGCTTAGGCTATTAGTTTTAACGGCGAAGTCAGACTCAATTTTTTTATTTTGATCTAATTGGGTTTGAACTTGCTGTTGCAATTGACGAACTTTTTGTTCATTTTGTGCAATAATATTCTTTCGGTTATTAGAGTCCTCGTCAAATTCTGATTTTAACTTCAAGAAATGTTCCTTCGCTTCCAACATTCTATCCTTCTTAACGTTTTCAGCATTATTCGTAGCATTTCTAATGATTTCCTCCGCTTTTTTTGCTGCTTCGGCTTCTTGATCTACTGTGTTTTTTTTGAGAAGTTTTTGACCTATAAAAAACCCACCTCCTACTCCTGAAAGTAGGCTAATAAACAAAAATAAGTATTCTGACATTCCTTTTTAAAATTTTAAAGTTTTTAATATCGAAACAATAGTTTCACATAGGATATTAAAATAAAGCGGTTAGGAATAAGGTACGAAGAATCAATTAAATCTATTTTGAATATTATCTAAACGACCTTCGACCTCTTGACGAAGTTTTTGGTATCTTTCGTTTACTTTAAGTGCATCTACAAGTGCTTCAATAGCCAAAACAGCAATTAGCTGATCTGAAGTTGCATATGCAGAAAAATCACTTTTCAATGCCGCTAATCGGTCGTTTAATATATCTTTCGCCTCTCTAAAATAGGGTTCTTCGATTCTATCAACAAGAAATGGAATCCGTTGGTCGTTCAGATTAATTACTACTTTTACTCTATCTGATTCTGAATCAACCATTTTTTTGGAAACCTTTATTTCTTTTCTAATTGATTAATACAATATTCTATTTCCTTAATCAAAATCTCAACAATATTTTTCAATTCTTCTGATTTTGATTCTTTATCTTCAATATCGGATACAATCTTAATGATTTTATTTCTAATATTAAAGTTTTGTGGTATTATTCTATGTTCTTTTTCTAATCTTTCCTTCAAATGACTATTTTCAAACCTTAAAAGACCAATATTTTTTATTAATGTATTAATTTGATTTTGAAGAACTTCATTCTTATGATTTTCTCCAATTAACTCCTTTTCTAAACTTTTATTTGAAGCTTTAGTTTGCTCCACTAAACCAATCAAAATTTCAAATTTTGATAATAAGAATGCATTATCTTTTTCAAAATCATCAATTTTAAATATCTCCATTTTATTTCCTAATAATTGCTCCGATTTCTTTTTCGAAGGTAAGCATAAAACGATCCATAGTTTTCTCTATTTGCACTTCGTTTAATGTTTTTTCTTGATCTTGTAAAACAAAACTCACAGAATATGATTTTTGGTTTTCTTTTAATTTATCACCTGTATAAACATCAAAAACATTTAAACTTTTCAAAAGTTTTTTTTCAGTTGCAAATGCAATCCTCTTTATATCCTCAAATTTAACGCTTTTTTCCAAAACCAAAGACAAATCTCTTCTAACCTCAGGATACTTAGGAATTTCGACAAATTTCACTTCTACTGAATACAATTTCATAAGTAAAGACCAGTCAAACTCCGCATAATATACCGGTTGTTTTATATCTGCCTTTAAAAGTAATTTGTTATTTATTAAGCCAAAACTAACTAAAACTTTATTCCTTAACATATATTCTTTACCAAAAGCAAACATTTCATTTTTAGTTACAATGGTCTCAGGTTTTTGTATTTTCATTTGGCTTAAAACTAAAGAAACTGCTTGATTCAAATTTTGAAATGAAATGGCGGTAGATTTTTGATCCCAAGATTCTGAATTTTTATTTCCAGTCATCCAAATAGATAATACCTTATTTTCTTTAACTTTAATATTTGAATCTGAGGATACATTAGAATAAGTCCTTCCAAATTCAAATACTTTTATATCACGGCTTCTTCTATTTATATTGTAATGTATAGCGTTCAATCCAGAAAAAAGCAAGGACTGACGCATCTCTGAAAGTTCTTCGCTAAGAGGATTTAACAGCTTTATTACCCCTGAATCATTGCTACTATTCAGCCATTCATTTTGACTTGGTTTTATTATTGATAGTGTTTGAATCTCATTAAAACCTACAGAGGCTAAAGTTTCTGAAAGTTTTATTCTTAAATTCTCTTCTCCCTTTTCTTGAAAATCAGAAATAAAATCTGAATTTAAATGATCGGAAAGTTCGACATTGTCAAAACCATAAATTCTTAAAACCTCTTCTATTACATCAGCTTCCCTTGTTACGTCTACTCTATATGGCGGAACACTTACTTTTAAAAATTCTTGGGATTTTTCTAAAACAGCAATCTCTAAACTATTTAGAATAGAAATTATCAATTCAGGATCTAAGGTTTTACCAATTAACCTATTTATATTTTTGAATTTTAAAAGTATCTCAAAATTTGGAATTGGATTTGGATAATTATCAATTAATAAATCGCAAAATTCTCCTCCTGCTAGTTCTTTAACCATCAATGCAGCTAACTTAATAGCGAAAGGGGGCATATTTGGATCTGTACCTCTTTCATATCTAAATGAAGCATCCGTTTTTAACGAATGAAAATTGGCTGTTTTTCTTATGAAATCAGGATTAAAATATGCAACTTCTAAAAAAATATTTTTAGTTTCTACTTTCACTCCAGACCTATTTCCTCCAAAAACCCCAGCAATTGCCATAGGTTTATTTGCATTACAAACAGCTAAATCATATCCCGAAAGTTTTCGTTCAACACCATCTAAAGTTACAATCTCATCGTCTTTTTCGGGTATTTTTACAATTACCTTGTTACCTGTAATTTCATCTGCGTCAAATATATGCATGGGCTGACCTAGAAAATGACACACATAATTTGAGATATCAACTATATTATTAAT
>DAIQBE010000227.1:0-5645 GCA_036781325.1 Leadbetterella sp.
CTTCATAAACAACTTTTGCAATTACCATGTTGGTAGTATTGTAATTAGTAGTGAGTTGTGCAGCGTAATCAGCTTGTGAAAAATATAACTTAATATCTTTTATCTGAGTTGTATCATAAAAGCCAGTAGTTCTTTTTACTCCAGAAAGTAACATTCTGTTTTCTGAATTAAAACTAAACTCGGAAGGAAGACTCTGGGAAAAACAAGAAAAATAAAAAACAAAAATTACCAAAGTAAAAAATAATTTTCTCCTCACTTTTTAAATAAATTTAGGTTAATGAATATTGTATTATCCATTAATACGTAGAAAAATACATTAATGTTTTTTCATAAAATTAGAACCTTTACACTAAAAAAATCAAATCCATAAAAAAATTCAAATGAAATTTAGGTTAAAATCTCATTTACAACTTTCCCATGTACATCGGTTAATCTGAATCTTCTTCCCTGAAACTTGAAGGTAAGTTGTTCATGATCAATACCTAAAAGATGCAAAAGAGTAGCTTGAAAATCATGTACATGAACTGGATTATTAATAATGTTATAACTAAAATCATCGGTTTCACCATAAGAAAATCCTTTCTTTAAACCAGCACCGGCCATCCACATTGAAAAGCATCTTGGATGATGGTCTCTGCCATAATCTTCCTTATTCAACTTGCCTTGAGAGTATACTGTTCTTCCAAATTCTCCACCCCAAATCACCAATGTATCTTCTAATAAACCTCTTCGTTTTAAATCTACTATCAAGGCTGCAGACGCTTGATCAGTTTGAATGCACTGGTTTTTTATGTTTTTTGGTAAACCACCATGATGGTCCCATCCTTGGTGATACAATTGAACAAATCGAACATCTTTTTCTAATAATTTTCTTGCTAATAAGCAATTGGCGGCAAATGTTCCTTTATTTCTACTGTCCTTTCCATATAGATTAAAAACTTCTTCAGGTTCATCTGAAGTGTCCATTACTTCTGGTACAGATGTTTGCATTCTAAAAGCCAATTCATATTGTGCCATTCTTGCATCTACCTCTGGGTCTCCCCAAACTTCGTTTTGTAATCTATTAATTTTAGAAAGATAGCCCAACATTTGTTGCCTATCTTCTCCATCGTAACCCTCTGGATTATTTAAAAAAAGAACGGGATCTTTTCCAGACCTAAATTGAACACCTTGATGCTCTGAAGGCAAAAACCCATTTCCCCAAAGTCTTGCATAAAGTGGTTGATCTTTAGGAGCATTTTTAGAAACTAAAACTATAAAAGAAGGCAAATTTTTATTTTCAGAACCAAGTCCATAGCTTACCCAAGAGCCTATTGATGGTCTGCCTGGTAATTGATGACCAGTTTGAAAGAAAGTAATTGCAGGGTCATGATTTATTTGTTCAGTAAACATAGATTTAACGATGCAAATTTCATCAATTATCTGAGCAGTATAGGGCATCAACTCACTAACCCAAGTTTTATTTTTACCATATTCTTTAAAATTAAAAGCAGATGGCACAATTGGTAATGCAGCTTGGTTAGCACTCATACCGGTTAATCTCTGCCCTTTTCTTACAGAATCTGGCAACTCTTTCCCAAACATATTTAGTAATTTGGGTTTATAGTCGAATGTTTCAAATTGAGAGGGTCCACCGGCCATAAATAAATAAACTACCCGCTTTGCCTTTGGTGCAATTTTTGGCAAAGCATTCATAATCAATTGCTCAGTAGATTTAGCATCGGCAGAATTATTTAATAAGCCACTTAAAGCCAATGCTCCTAAGCCCCCAGCAGTTTTAGAAAGAAAATTCCTTCGGTCTAATTTCTTATTTAACTCAGAAAATTCCGGAGTTTGCAATAAAAATTCATTTAGATTAGACATATTATCTTTTAGTCAAAGTAGCATCAGTATTCATAATTGCATTGGCAACAACAGCATTTGCAGCTATAAGCATCAAGTTATTTTCAGATTTTATTTTATATAATCCTGAATTTAACCAACCTTTTGCTTTGTAAGGTAATTTAATAAATTTATTGTACTCCGCTTTATGTAATTCAAATAAAATATCTAATTCTTTCTCCGTAGCATATATACCAGTTAGCTTTCTAAATGTTTTTGAAATAGCTTCTTTAATATTTGGTTCTGCCGCCATAGCTTCTCCTAAAACTTTGGAAGTTTCTACATATGTTGGATCATTTAAAGTAACTAATGCTTGTAATGGAGTATTAGTAGTTTGTCTTCTTACCACGCAATAGCTTCTTGAAGTGGCATCAAAAGTACTTAAAGTTGGATTTGGAACCGTTCTTTTTGTAATAATATACAGGCTTCGTTTGTATATGTCTTTTGAAGAATCTGGTTTATATGAAGTATTATTAATTTCCCAAAGTCCTTCAGGCTGATACGGTCTAATACTTTTACCACCAATAGATGGATTCAATAATCCACTAGCTGTCAATGCATTATCTCGAATCATCTCTGCTGTTAAACGACTGGATGGCCCTCTTGCTAAAAGTCTATTCTCAGGGTCATATTCTTTTAACACTTCAGAAGTTTTTGAATCTTGTTGATAGGTTGCCGACATTACCATTAGTTTTATAAGTTTTTTTACATCCCATCCCGATTCTAAAAAATTAATTGATAACCAATCCAATAATTCGGGATGACTAGGCATCTCTCCCTGATTGCCGAAATCTTCTGAAGTTTTTACTATGCCAAGTCCAAAAATGTTTTGCCAGAAATGATTTACAGCTACTCTAGCAGTAAGAGGATTATCTTTATTGGTAAGCCATTGAGCTAATCCCAATCTATTTTTAGGGAAATCATTAGAAAATGGTAAAATGCTAGGCGGAGTGTTTGGAAAAACTTGGGTCGTTGGCAAATCATATTGCCCTCTTCTCAAGATAAACGACTTTTTAGGTTTCGCCATTTCCTGCATTACCATTATTTCTGGTATTTTTTCAGTGGAATCTGAAAAAGCGGTTCTTATAAGCTTTAAAGCTAACCTTTTCAAATGCACGCTATCATCTACTGCCATTAAATAATATGCATTTAAAACACCTTTTTCGAAAGAATTAATTTGGTTAAATGACTTTGAAATTATTGGCTCCCAAGAGCCTTTTCTAGCTAAAATCTTAATTTCAAAATCTGTTAACTCTCTTTCGTACACAACTATATCATCTACTTTTCCACCTTTAAAACCTAAACCTCGCCCCCATCCGCCAATTTGAAGAGAAGGCTCAGACTTTGAAAAGAAAATAATATCTTTATAAAGTTGATCCATAGTAGTTTCCATTTCAGCTTCTTTTCCATCCAAAAACAATTTAAAACCCTTGGCAGAAGAAGAACCGTCATATCTTAGTGTTAGCTGAATCCATTGATTTTTTTCTATTTCTTTTTCAGTTATTTTGGTGATTGCATTTGAAGGGGCGGTATGAGCCATCATAATTTCAAGTTTATTTCCTTTTAACTGGACGTTATATCCTTTAAAATTATACAGCCTCTCCATATCACTTTTATGGAAAATCACTCCCTCTTTCATTTCTTTTGGAATATAAATCCACATTCCTATTGTAAATGGATCAGACTTTCTAAAAACACCTACTCTTTTCAAATCTAAATAGGAATCTCCATCAAATAATAAGCTCTTCCCCGTTTCCCTGATTTCAAAAACTGGCCTCTCTCCTTTAGTACCACCATCTCTTTTTATTACCCCCGACTGGATTTTGTCAAAACTATTTCGCAAGGAGTCTTCAAAACTATAAAAACCTTGTAGGCCAATTTGAGATAATTCATTATCTTTTAAGGACTTATACTTTTCCTGATTCAACCATTTTTCAAATTTTTCATTTGCATTAATCATGCTTTTTTCTAAAAGCTTCTCTTGATTTTTTATTTTCTCATTTATAAACCGAACAATTTCCTCTTTTTCTTTAGTCGGTAAGAGAATAGTTGGAGTTGGCATATCATCGTTCCAAGAAATCTGACCAGCTTCTTTGATATTATTAAAAAAACTAAACATTTCGTAATAATTTTTTTGAGAAATAGGATCATATTTATGGTCATGGCAGCGGGCACAGCCAAAAGACATAGACAAAAAAGTTTCACCTAAAGTATTAGTCCTATCCATGACATATTCTGTCTGAAACTCTTCCTCCACAATTCCCCCTTCCATGTTCTGAGCATGGTTTCTATTAAATGAGGTGGCAATCAACATTTCCTTAGTCGGATTTTTCATAAGGTCACCAGCGAGCTGTTGATGTATAAAATTGTCATATCTCATATTACTGTTAAAAGCTGAAATAACCCAATCTCTGTAGGGCGACATATCTCTAATTCGGTCAACAGTGTATCCATGAGAATCTGAAAACCTTGCCATATCCAACCAAAAAACAGCCATTTTTTCACCAAAATGAGAGGAAGATAAAAGCCTATCCACCTGTTTTTCATATGAATTGGGATCTTTATCTTGAAGGAAAAAATCAATCTCCATCAAAGTAGGAGGCAAACCAGTTAAATCAAAAGAAAGCCTTCGAAGTAACAATTCTTTAGATGCACTTTTTGAAGGAACTAAATTATTTGATTCCAATTTCGAGAAAATAAAATTATCTATTGGATTATATGCCAAACTTTTCTGTAATACTGGTAAGGAATTCTTAATAGGTTTTACGAATGCCCAATGCGGTTGGTATTCAGCTCCATTCTGAATCCACTTTATAATTATTGCTTTCTCTTTAGCTGAAAGACTTAAATGAGATTTAGGAGTTGGCATATAATAAGAAGGATCCGAAGAGATTATTCGATGAAACACCTCACTTTTTAATAAATTTTTCGGAGTAATGGCCCTCTTCCCAGGGCTTTCGGGGAGTTCAGAATAAGCATTTGCAGCAAAATCTAATCGAAGCCCTGCTTGTTGTTTTGTTTTATCGGGTCCATGACACACAAAGCATTTGTCTGAAAGAATAGGTTTTACATGATTATTGTAATCTATTACTTCTGGCAATAAGGCATAAGAATCGGCAATTTCCTTCGGGAAAATAATTGATTTTTTTTGTGCGTAAAGGCAAAAAAAAGTGAAATTAAATATCAAAATAAAAAAATACTTATTCATTTTACATTTGCTTTTTTAAAGAGTCTTTTTTTAAATCAGAATTCAAAAAATTAAAATTACCCATTTCAATCTGTAAATCAGGCCTAGATTTTTTCAGTTTTTCAAATCCGTTCTGACTAATTTTGGTTTTCCATAGAAAAACCACTTTTAAGTTAGGAATATTTATTAAATCTTCAATGCTTTTATCACTTACATTGGTATTATATAAATTCAAGTACTCTAAATTCCTCAATTCTTTTAAAATAAAAAGTGCATTTTCCGAAATTAAAGTATTTTCCAGATTCAAACGATTAAGGTTTTTAAAATTGGAAAGTAAAACTACATCTCTATCTTCAACTGGCTGATGGCTAAGTTTTATCCTAATTATTTGATTTTCTATGATTTTTAATTCATTAATCATATTAGGATTATAGTTTCTCACATTTATAAAATTGGCTTCAATTAAATTTGAAGTAGTACTCAAATTACTAATACTAATATCCATTTGTTTAAATCGCTCCATAATCTTATTATGAATAGGTGGATTATGTGAAAGAAATAGCTTGGCCTCCAGACT
>DAIQBE010000228.1:0-5623 GCA_036781325.1 Leadbetterella sp.
TGGAAGCCAATCAGTTTGTCGGAAGAACCTATAGAAAAGGCTGGGAAGTTTAAATTTCTTTTACTTTTTATTCTCCAAAACCTAAATTTTTTCACTTTTGTAATTTGAAAAAAATGGTTTTGGAGATTTTTGTTTTTTAGCATAAAAAATAATTAGTTTTGAAATTGTTTTTAAAATAGTTGTCAAAGTTTTGCCATTTCCATTCCTTTAGAAATAGTTTAATTATTAAATACAAATAAATGATTAATAAAGAAGTATTAAATGCAGAAGCAGCGGTTGCAGATATAAAAGATGATTCAATCATTATGTTTGGAGGCTTTGGCTTATGTGGAATACCCGAAAACTCCATACATGCACTATTAAAAACTGGTGTAAAAAATCTCACCTGCATATCTAATAATGCAGGAGTGGATGATTTTGGCGTAGGCCTACTCTTAAAATCCAGACAAGTAAAAAAAATGATTTCTTCTTATGTAGGCGAAAATCATGAATTTGAACGGCAACTATTGTCAGGTGAACTGGAAGTGGAGCTTTTACCACAAGGAACTTTTGCAGAACGAATAAGGGCTGCAGGTGCAGGAATTCCTGCTTTCTTTACTCCAGCTGGCGTGGGCACTGAAGTAGCCGAAGGAAAAGAGATTAGGATTTTTAATGGAAAAGCGTACCTCATGGAGCAATGGCTTAAAGCCGACTTTGCCATAATAAAAGCTTGGAAGGGAGATGTTTCTGGAAATTTAATTTTTAAAGGAACTACAAGAAATTTTAGTCCTAATATGGCTGGAGCTGGCAAAATAACTATAGCAGAAGTGGAAGAGCTAGTGGCTGTTGGAGAACTTGACCCTAACGATGTGCATGTGCCTGGAATTTATGTACAAAGAATATTCCAAGGCAAAAGCTTTGAAAAGAGAATTGAGCATAGAACTGTAACGATTCCTAAAAACGACGAAGAAAACACAAAGGATTTTCCTAAAAAAACAAGTATTGGTTTAGATAAAAATCAAATTGCCGCTCGTATAGCCCGAGAATTGAAGGACGGTTATTACGTGAATTTAGGCATTGGAATACCAACTCTCGTAGCCAATTATATTCCTGAAAACATAAACGTAGTTTTACAATCTGAAAATGGTTTACTTGGAATTGGCCCTTTTCCAACCGAAGATAATGTTGACGCTGATTTAGTGAATGCGGGAAAACAAACCATAACTATGCAGCCTGGAGCTTCGCTATTTAGTTCATCAGAAAGCTTTGCTATGATAAGAGGAGAGCATATAGACCTTACCATTTTAGGAGCAATGGAAGTTTCTGAAAACGGAGATATTGCAAACTGGAAAATCCCAAATAAAATGGTGAAAGGCATGGGCGGTGCTATGGACTTGGTAGCTTCAGCAAAAAACATAATCGTGGCTATGCAGCATGTTAGCAAAGATGGAAAGTCTAAATTATTAAAAACTTGTGATTTACCTTTGACTGGATTGAAATGTGTAAAGAAAATTGTGACTGAATTGGGAGTTTTTGAAATTATTCCTGAAGGTGGATTTAAACTAGTAGAAATTGCACCCGGAATTACTATAGAAGATGTAAAAAAAGCTACGGAAGGGAAGCTTATTATAGAAGGGAAAATTCCGGTAATTGAATTTTAAATCTTATTATTTTTAAATTAATTCGAACAAAAAACACCATTTTTAGCATCCTTGTCCATAATAAGCATCTTTCCCATGTTTGCGTTCGAAATGTTTCATTCTTAGCGATTCCTTCAGTTTTGGAGTATTTGGATTAATTTGTAAAGTTAGGTTTGCCATTTTTGCTATTTCTTCCAACACCGCTGCATTATAAACGGATTTAGCCGCGTCTTTTCCCCAGGTAAAAGGTCCATGATTTTGTAAAAGGACCATTTCTATTTCCAAGTAAGAAAGACCTTTTGACTTAAATAAATCAATAATTTGATTCCCAGTTTCATATTCATAATCTCCAATTATCATTTCATCAGAAAGTACTGGAGCACACGGAATGTCATGATGTGTATGATCAGCATGGGTTGTGCCATAAATAGGAATATCTCTACCAGCCTGTGCCCAAGCAACTGCATGTGTGCTATGAGTATGAGTTATTCCTCCGATATCATTCCAAGTTTTGTATAATAAAGCATGCGTTTTTGTGTCTGAAGATGGACGCATTTTACCCTCAATTACCTGGGCATCAAAATCCAAAATAACTATATCTTCTGCTTTTAAATGTTCATAAGGAACTCCGCTGGGTTTAATTGCAAAAACCCCAGCTTTTCTATCCACTGCACTTACATTGCCGAAGGTAAAAAGAACTAATCCCAATTTGGGCAATTGCATGTTAGCCTCAAAACACTCTTCTTTTAGAGTTTTATAAACGTTCATTATTTCTTTATTCTTTTTATATAATTTGAATAATCAGGAATATTCGATTCATATTCGCTGTGCATTAATGGAGAGGTTAATAAAAAGTCGGCGGTTGCTCTATCGCACGCGACGGGTATATTCCAAACTACACCTAAACGTAACAAAGCTTTAATATCGGGATCATGTGGCTGAGCTTCCATAGGATCCCAAAAGAAAAACAACATATCAATTTCTCCTTCTGCTATTAAAGCCCCTATTTGTTGATCGCCACCTAAAGGACCACTCAGAAATTTTGTAACATGCACATCTAGTGAATTTTCTAAAAGTAGGCCGGTGGTACCCGTTGCAAAAAGCCGATGTTTTGAAAGAACTGTTTTATTATAAATTGCCCATTCAATCAAATCATCTTTTTTATTATCATGTGCAACTAAAGCTATTCTTTTTCTAGCTTCCAATTTCCTCACAAACTTTTTTTCTATCCCCATTACTATTTATAAGCTACACTATTAAATTTCAATTCATTTTTAAGTTGTCTAATAGATGTGTTATCGTCTATAATTATCAATTCTATTCCGAACATATCAGCAAAATCTTCCATGTAATCTGTAGTTAAGTTTTGACTAAAGACAGTATGGTGTGCACCACCGGCCAAAAGCCAGGCATGTAAACCAATTTCCATACTTGGTTTAGGTTTCCACAAAACCCTTGCGGTAGGCAATTTAGGAAATTTTTCTTTTACCTCCACCGCTTCTACTTCATTTACTAACAATCTAAATCTATTGCCTAAGTCAATTAAAGAAACGTTTAGGGCCTTTCCTGCTCCCCCGTTGAATACTAATCTTACGGGGTCTTCTTTTCCTCCAATACCTAAGGGGTGTACTTCGCAGCACACTTTAGTTTCAGCGATACTAGGACATATTTCCAACATATGAGAACCCAAAACCATAGGATTTGAAGGGTCAAAATGATAGGTATAGTCTTCCATAAACGAGTTTCCACCTTTTAATCCCGTAGCCATTACTTTCAGAACTCTCAACATTGCCGCGGTTTTCCAATCTCCTTCGCCTCCATAGCCGTAGCCTGCCGCCATCATTCTTTGAGACCCAATGCCGGGCAGTTGTCTCATGCCGTGCAAATCTTCAAAAGTATTGGTATACGCTCCAAAACCGCCATCGGTTAAAAATGTTTTTAATCCTAATTCAATCCTAGCGGCTTCTATCAAAGAAGCTCTCATTTTACCATTTGATTTCAAAGAATCCATCATTTGGTAGGTAGCCTCATATTCATTCATGAGATTTTGAATGGCAGAATCTGAAATCTGGTTTATAACTTTCACTAAATCACCAACTGCAAAGGTATTGATTTCCATTCCGAATTTTTCTTGAGCTGAAACCTTATTTCCTTCTGTAACAGCTACTTGACGCATATTGTCGCCAAATCTCGCTATTTTGAGGTTTTGCATTTCGTTTTTTCCCAAAGCCACCCGAGTCCATATTCCAATCTTTTCTTGAACCGCTGAATCTTCCCAATGACCTACCACTATTTTTCTATTTATATTCATTTTGGCTAATATAAATCCGAATTCTCTGTCGCCATGAGCTGACTGATTGAGATTCATAAAGTCCATATCTATAGATTCGAATGGAATATCTCTATTAAACTGGGTATGAAAATGCAGCAAAGGCTTCTGCAATGCAACAAGTCCATTTATCCACATTTTAGCTGGAGAAAATGTATGCATCCAAGTTATTATTCCAATACAGTTTTCGCTATAATTTGCTTCTTTACATATTTTTAATATCTCTTCTGGAGTCTTTACTACAGGTTTAAAAACTATTTTTAAAGGAATGTTTTGAGAATTATTTAAAGAATTCGAAATGACTTTTGAATGCTCATCCACTTTTCTTAGTGTCTCTTCCCCGTAAAGATGTTGGCTTCCTGTCACAAACCAAATTTCATACTTTTTTAAATCTATCATTGATTTTTAACTAATTGTAAATTTTATTCAATTTGTGTACTAAATTTATTTTATTTGAAAAATTATTTGATGCATTTTAATTTATTAAAGTTTGTTTTTTTTAAAATCGAATAGTAGTTAAAATCAATAATTATTCTCAACAAATTCACCAAAAGCCACATATTTCAAATATAATTTTTTATAAACCTCAACTTTGCTATTTTCCGGAAAATAGCTGGTATCAAACCCCGAACCCATAGCATTTTGTGCTGCTTTTATAGAATCAAATATTCCTGCTGCAACTGCCGCATTCATGCCTGCACCTAGTGCACACGCTTGATCGGAGGATGCAACTTTTATTGGCATATTCAATACATTTGCTAAAGTTTGCATTACAAAAGGCGATTTTTTTGCAACACCACCAATAGCGATAACCTGTTTTATCTGTACGCCTTCCGAAATAAAACGATCTACTATTGCTTTTGAACCAAAAGCTGTGGCTTCTACTAAGGCCTTGAAAATAACTGGAGCGTCGCTTCCTAAATTTAATCCTTTTAGGGCACCTTTTAAGGTATGATTTGCATCCGGTGTTCTCCTTCCATTGAACCAATCAAGGGCTATTGAATCATATTCTGTAACATTTAGTGCTGCAGCTTTTAAATTTAAATAAGGAATAAGTTTATTTTCCAAATCAACTTGAATTTTTTCATCCCCTAAAAGTTGGTTTATTGGTCCTAAAATCAATTTTTGAAACCATGCATACACATCACCAAAAGCGGATTGACCTGCTTCCATTCCCAACATACCTGGCACTATAGAACCATCTACCTGACCACATATTCCTTTAATTAGTAAATGTCCAACCTCCTCCGTTGGTGCAATTAACATGTCGCAAGTGGATGTTCCCATCACTTTTACCAAAGAATAGGGCTCAATTTCTGCTCCAACTCCTCCCATATGAGCGTCAAAAGCGCCCACACCTATTGTTACATTAAATGGAATGCCTAATTTTTCAGCCCATTTTTTAGAAATGTTACCCATCGCTTGATCTGAAGTGTAGGTATCCGAATATAATCTTTCTCTTAAACCAGATAGCAAAGGATCTAATTCAGTAAAAAATTCTTCAGAAGGTAGCCCTTTAAATTCTGGATGCCACATCGCTTTGTGTCCTGCGGCACATCGGCTTCTTTTTAAAGTTAAAGGGTCCGTATTTCCAACTAATTCGGCTGAAATCCAGTCGCAGTGCTCTACCCAGGAAAAGGCATTATTTCTAACTTGTTCGTCTATTCTAAGTACG
>DAIQBE010000229.1:0-5604 GCA_036781325.1 Leadbetterella sp.
CGTTGCCGCTAAACCACCAATAACCAAGAAAAAAACTTGAATTACATCAGTATAGCCAATAACCTTCATTCCTCCTATTGTAATTATTACCGCGAAAATCGCCAACATAATCATACAAGTATAAAAATCAATGCCTGAAATCTCTGAAACAGCCAATGCTCCAAGATATAATATGGCGGTTAGGTTTACAGTAATATATAGAACTAACCAGAAGATAGCCATAATTAAACTTACCGTTTTATTGTATCGCTGACTCAAAAACTGCGGCATTGTAGAGATTTTATTTTTCAAATAAATTGGCATAAAAAATATAGCAACTATTAATAAAGTTGCTGCTGCCATCCATTCATAGGTAGAGATACCCAATCCCATTGAAAAGCCATTTCCTGACATTCCAATCATTTGCTCAGCTGAAATATTTGAGGCAATTAATGATGCTCCAATGGCCCACCAAGTTAAAGACCCTTCGGCTAAAAAAAAGTCTTGAGTGTTTGATTCTGAGGATTTCTTTTTGTTATAAATCCAAAAACCATAGCCGGCAACTACTACAAAATAGAATAAAAAAACTAGATAATCGATTATATCGAGCTCTTGCATATTAATTAGGGTTATAGTGTAAAGAATACGCAAATAAAGAATAGTTCTAGCACTATTTCAAGTAATTGTTTAGAAACTTAAAAAACCAATTGTATATTTGCCTACTATCTAATGCAATTTTAATAATAATAAAACCAAATTTTAAATTGAGTAGAAATACAATTAGATTAGTTATTATTTTAGGCGTAATCGCCATGATAGGCATACTTTCAGTACAAATCTATTGGGTAAATCGCGCCTTTGACCTTAAGAATCAACAATTTAGGCAAACAGTTATGGTTTCGCTTAGGAATGTTGCCAACCAGATTTCTAAAGCCTATAAATTATCTTCCATTGATAATCCAGTAAGTCAGTTTTCCTCCGATTACTATGTTGTAAATCTTCGAGTACCTTTAGAAGCAAGTATTTTAGAACATTTATTAAAAGAAGAATTTAAAAAAAATAATATTAATACCGACTTTGAATATGGTATTTACGATTGTGAAACAGACAAAATAGTATTTGGAGCTCATATTAACAGCAATTTTGAAGTTGAGGACATTCCTAACACTGTATTACTTCCAAAAACTGATAAATTTTTAAATTATTTTGGAGTAAAATTCCCAAGCCAAAATAGCTATTTGACTAGTAAATTAGATTTTTGGATTGTTTCATCAATAATCACAATGGTAGTTTTGGCGTTTTTTGCCTACGCCATGTTTGTAATATTAAAGCAAAAACGGCTAAGTGAAGTACAAAGAGATTTCATAAATAATATGACTCACGAGTTTCAGACTCCGATTTCAACTATAAAAATTGCAACTGATGTATTGGCTCAAAATAAAATTATGGATCAACCTGAAAGATTCAAAAAATATGTACAAATAATAAAACATGAAAATAATAGACTTAAAAATCAAGTAGAAGCTTTATTGGCTACGGCAAAAATTGGAAAAGGCCAAATTGATCTTGATTTGAAACTTCAAGAGATTCACGATCTAATAATTGAAGCAACAGAAAGTGTAAAAGCTGAATTAGAAGACGGTTTTGTTCTGAAATTGGAAGCTACAAAAACTTCAATTTTTGCAGATAAAATGCACTTAATGAATGTAATAAGAAATCTAATTGATAATGCAATAAAGTATTCTTCCAAAAATCCAAAAATAACAGTTTCAACTAGAAATGAGAATAATTCTATTTTACTAACCATCAGTGATAATGGAATAGGAATAGCGAAAGAGTATCACGATAAAGTTTATGATAAATTTTATAGAGTGCCTACAGGCAACCTTCACAATGTAAAAGGCTTTGGACTTGGTTTAAATTATGTGAAAGAAATAGTAAAAATTCATAAATGGACTATAAATCTTGAAAGCGAGGCAGGCAAAGGCACTAATTTTATAATTAAAATTCCGTTACCAAACTAACTATGGCAAAAATACTTTATGTGGAAGACGACCCCAACCTTGGCTTTGTAACCAAAGATAATTTAGAAGAAGAGGGATTTGAAATTCTTCATTTTTCAGATGGAAAAGATGCTTGGAAACAGTTTAAAAAGGACAAGTTTGACCTATGTTTATTAGATGTAATGCTGCCAGAATTAGATGGCTTTTCTTTAGCTGAAAAAATAAGAACTCAAAACCAACAAATTCCCATAATTTTTTTAACTGCAAAAAATCTCCAAGACGATAAAATTGCTGGTTTAAAAATAGGTGGCGATGACTATATAACGAAGCCTTTTAGTATGGAGGAATTAGTGTTGAGGATAAAAGTTTTTTTAAAAAGAAATGCAGTTTCAGATTCAACAGCCACTACAGATGTATTTGCATGTGGGGAATATGAATTTTGTTTTTCTCAGCAAACATTAAAAAAAGATGAAGAAATACAAAAAATGACACACAGAGAAGCTGAAGTTTTAAAATTTTTGTGCGAAAGAAAGAACCAAATTGCTAAAAGAGAAGATATTCTAATTGCAATTTGGGGTCGAGATGATTATTTCTTAGGCAGAAGTATGGATGTTTTTGTGACGAGGATACGTAAAATGCTTTCGAATGATCCAAGCATAAAAATTGAAAATATTCACGGAGTTGGTTTTAAACTGAATTGTTAAATATATGGCTATTCATCAATTTATATGTGGTTTGTTTTTTGTTTTTGCAGGAGTCATGCATTTTGTAAAACCTAAATTCTTTTTGGCACTTATGCCACCCTATATTCCATTTCATAAAGAAGTGGTTCTAATTAGCGGAGCGGCAGAATTTGTTTTTGGTGGTAGTTTATTATATCCCCCCACCCAAGTTTCAGGTGCTTGGGGATTAATTTTGCTCTTAATTGCTGTTTTTCCTGCCAATGTCTACATGGCCACTTCACAAAAATTTCAAAAAATATCGCCTTGGATTCGTTGGGGAAGATTGCCACTTCAGGGAGTTTTGATCTGGTGGGTGAGTTTATATCTGTGATTTTAAAACCCATATTTGATTTTTGGGTATTAAAAAAAATCTGTATTTATTATATCTTTGCAGCCAAAAACCAAAAATAATCTTGTTAAGTTGAACTATAAGTTAATAAAAAAGCCATCTAATTAGACGGCTTTTTTATTGCAAAATACAAAATTTGCTAAAAATGTATTACGACAACTTTTGAACACTTCTTTCTATAAATTGAGTTAAATCATTCCCTGACAACATGCCTTGAGAAAGCAATGCTAAATCATACAATTGTTTGGCTAATCCATTTTCATTTCCTTCAGTAACAATTTTTGAAATTAGTGGATGATTGCCATTCACAACTAAATTATACATCATGGGCATATTCCCAAACATTCCTGCCTGACCATTTACTTTTGACATATCCGCATATCTACGCATAAATTCGGGAACTACAATTGAAACAGGTATTTCGTCTAAAGGCAAAGCTTCAATCTGAACTATGTTGGTTCCAACGAATTCTTTAAACGCTTCTTCCACTTTCTTTTTATCCTCATCAGAAAGTACAACTTCCCCTTTTAATCCTTTATCAATCAACTTATCAAAAGTGTCAGCATCTACCCTTTTAAAAGTCAATTTCTCGGCTTTAGATTCTAAAGCATTAATAAAATGTGAATCTAATACATCATCAAAAACTAGAATATCAAATGCTCGTTTTTTAGCACTCGTAATATACGCGTCCTGTTTTTCAATATCATTAGCATATAATCCTATAAAATTTCCGTCTTTATCTTTTTGATTCGCCTCAAGCTTTGTTTTATACTCCTCTATGGTAAAAAACTGGTTTTCAATGTTTTTTAATAAGATAAAATCTTTGGCTCTATCATAAAATTTATCATCCGAAATAATTCCGTATTTCACAAACATGCCAATACTTTCCCATTTTTCTTCAAAAGAAGGCCGGTTTTCATTAAATAATTCTGAAAGTTTATCGGCTACTTTCTTTGTAATATGAGAATTAATCCTTCTAACATTGCCATCAGCTTGCAAATAGCTTCTAGAAACATTTAATGGAATATCTGGAGAATCAATAACTCCGTGAAGTAACTGCAAAAATTCTGGAACCACGTCTTTCACATCGTCTGTAATAAAAACTTGACGACTGTACAATTGTATTTTCTCCCTATTTAATTGAAAATCTTTTTTAATTTTAGGAAAATATAAAACCCCCGTTAGATTAAAAGGATAATCAACATTTAAGTGAATCCAAAATAAAGGATCTTCGCCGTATGGATAAAGCTCTTTATAAAATGCGATATAATCTTCATCTTTTAAATCTGCAGGGTTTTTAATCCAAATCGGAGAAGGATTGTTTATTACTTTCTCACCGAACGCTATTTCTACTGGCAAAAACTTCCCATATTTATTTAGAATTTGTTCTAATTTAGAATCTTCTAAAAATTCTTCAGCATCATCAGCTATATGTAGAATAATATCAGTACCTCTTTCTGTCCTTTCTGATTCTGTAATTTCAAATTCGGTAGTTCCATCACAAATCCATCTGGCGGCAGGGGCATCTTGATAGGATTTAGTAATTATCTCTACTTCTTTTGCCACCATGTACGCGGAATAAAATCCTAAGCCAAATTGTCCGATAATTTGACTTTTATCGGTTTCAGTGTTATACTTATCCAAAAACTCTTTTGCTCCAGAAAAAGCTATCTGGTTGATATACTTTTTAATTTCCTCGGCGGTCATTCCTAAGCCTCTGTCAGAAATCGTTATAGTTTTTTTATCTTTGTCAACTGCAACTGAAATTTTTAAATCACCCAATTCACCTTCATATTGACCCATTGATGCCAATTTTTTGAGTTTTTGAGTTGCGTCTACAGCATTCGATACTAACTCACGAAGAAAAATCTCGTTGTCAGAATATAAAAACTTCTTAATTATTGGAAAAATATTCTCGGTATTAATCGAAATAGTTCCTTTTTCTGCTACCATAATATACTTCTTTGAATTTTAAATTGATGTATTTCAAATATTCTCAACAAAGTATATTCCAAACGATTAATTTCTGACAGATTGACAGTTTTTTATATAAATTAAGAAAGAAATGTTTGATGAAGGATGAATCGATAACAACTATATTAAAAGAAATCAATAGACATTCTCTCCTCCTACAAAGGTCTTCAAAACTTTAACCTTTCTAATTTTTTCCTTTTCAATTTCCATTATATCTTGGTCTAAAATAACAAAGTCTGCCATTTTGCCTTTTTCAATACTTCCTCTCTCCTTTTCTTCAAAATTTGAATAAGCACTCCAAATTGTCATAGCCTTTAAGGCATTTTTGCGGCTCAGAGCATTTTCCATTTGAAAACCTAATTTTGGATAATTCTTATCATCTTGTCTAGCAATCGCAGAATGGAAACCAAAAAGAGGATTAACGAATTCTACAGGAAAATCACTACCGTTTGCTATCAGACCATTCTGTTTTCTTAATTCTTCAAAAGCATAGGCATGCTTGACTCGAACTTTTCCTAAACGATCCCCAGCCCAATACATATCAGAAGTTGAATGCGTGGCTTGAATAGATGGGATA
>DAIQBE010000230.1:0-5571 GCA_036781325.1 Leadbetterella sp.
GCCGCTTTGCTCATTCATTACCGCTTCTTTAGAAAACGTGTTATTATTTCTCGAAGAATTCGAAACAGGCAAAAATTGAGCCCCAGTAGCACTTTTCACTCCTGCTAGCTGAGCTATCTCGTTTTTAAATGCTTCTTGGTTTTCCTTCAAAGCACCCGTTCCGTTCAAAACCAACACTTGGTCTTTATTAAATCCTACATTTTTAGTTTGAATATAATGGAGTTGTTGATAAATAATTATAGTAGAAATAATTAAAGTAAGTGATACTGCAAATTGAAAAGTCACCA
The DNA here is from genome assembly GCA_036781325.1 of Leadbetterella sp. GTDB lineage: Bacteria > Bacteroidota > Bacteroidia > Cytophagales > Spirosomataceae > Leadbetterella. Next base: position 288 of record DAIQBE010000230.1, read on the forward strand.
AAACACTTCGAAGGTTACTTTTTGAAAAACCTACTTTCAAATTACTTTTCAATGCCTTGATGGGCTGATAGGAAGACAAGAAAAAGGCAGGATAATAACCGGCAATAAGCCCCACTATTAAAGGCAAAAGAATTAAAAAAGGCAAGAATTTGAAACCAAATAGGTTGGAAATTGAAAATGTTTTTGCTGAAATTTCATTGAACATGGGAAGCAAAAATACAATCATTAACAAAGCTATAATCATTGCAATGAAGCTCGTTAATATCGATTCAGAAAGAAATTGACCAATAAGCGATTGCCTTTCGGTTCCTAAAACTTTTCTAATTCCTACCTCTTTTGCACGGCTAGAAGACCGTGCAGTACTCAAATTCATGAAATTGATACAGGCAATGAGCAACAAAAATATGGCCACCGCTCCAAAAATATAAACATATTGAATATCTCCTCCCACTCTAATTTCAAAATTCCTATCTGATTTTAAATGAATATCAGTCATCGGGAAAAGAGTATATTTAAGGCTATTGCCCGTTTTCTTAAATTCATCTAAATTCTTTATGTTTAAAAGTTGCGATAATTTCGGCAAAATATATCGTTCAATTACCTCATCAAATTTCTTATTGAACGTTCTATAATCAACACCTTCAGCCAAACGAACATAAGTAGAAAAATTATGACTTGAAAAATTTCCCCAATCATAATTCACGTTGTCCATAGAGCAGATAAAATCAAAATTAAAATGGGAATTAGAAGGCATATCTTCAAAAACTGCCGTGACATTATAAATGGTCTTTGGAATTACCCCTACTTCTAGTGATTTACCAACTGCCTTTGAGGTTTGAAAATATTTCTGGGCAGTTGATTTGCTTATAGCAATGGTATTGGGCGCATCTAAAGCCGTTTTGGGGTTTCCTTCTAAAACAGGAATCGAAAACATATCAAAAAAAGTAGAATCAGCATGAGCGATGCGTTGCTCATTGATAAATTCGCTCCCTTTTTTAATAAAATTACTGCCATAATTGGTATAAAGCCGGGTATATTGCTCCACCTCTAGATAATCTTTTTTGAGTACCGCACCCATTGGGTCTGAACTCTGTGACATTTTCATTTCGCTTCCGCCAAAATTAATGTCAGAATTGATACGAAAAATCCTATTTGCATTTTTGAAGTGACGGTCAAAGCTCAGTTCATCAATTACATACAGCGATATCAACAAAAAACAACAAAGCCCAATAGCCAAGCCAAAAATATTGATGATGCTGAAAGTTTTGTTTTTAAGGAGATTTCTCCAAGCGATTTTGAAATAATTTCGTATCATGATACCTGTAGATTTGTGCTTTTAGCAATACGCTATAGGCTATTTATATTTTTTCTTTTTAGATTTTATTAAGGGCTTTCAAGCTAAAGCAAATAGCCGCCTTACTCCGACTTTAAGGATTTTACAGGATTTGCCAAAGCCGCACTCAAAGAGCGATAACCAACAGTTAGGGTAGCTATTAAAAGAGACACCGAAATAGCTACCACAAAGATTTCCCATCCTATGGTTGTTTTGTATTCATAATCTTGTAACCAGCCGTTCATTATGTAATAGGCCAAGGGAGCTGCTATAACAAAAGAAATCAAAATCAACCTTCCAAATTCCTTACTAAATAATCCTAATATGCTAATCACGGAAGCCCCAAGTACTTTTCTAATACCTATTTCTTTGGTTTTTTGATTGATCATAAAACTTACCAAGCCAAATAAACCCAGGCAACCAATTAAAATGGCTACAATAGCAAAAAAGTTGACCAATTTACCCATTGTAATTTCATTTTGATAGGTATTAGCTACTTGATCATCAACAAAAGAAGACTCAAAATAACTTTCTGGATATACCTGGTCATATGCTCCATTTATGGACGCTATTGCTTCTTTAAAATTGGCAGCGCGTAATTTAATATTTGCAAAATATACGTTTTCCATTTTAGAAGTCATCAGCAAAGGGTCAATAGCCGAGCTTAGTCCCCGCATATGAAAATCTTTGATAACACCTACCACCATCAATTTTTTTCCTCTACATGCTATGATTTTATTTAAAATATCTTCAGGCTTTTTAAGACCCAATTTCTTAACCATTGTTTCGTTAACTATCCATTCTCGCGCAGAATCGGCAGGAAAAATATTACGCCCAGTTAGTAACTTTATATCATACATTTCCAAATATTTAGAATCAATATCTTTTATATTGGCACTAAAATCTTCTTCTTTGGCTCTTGTGTGATATTTAAAAGAAGACGAACTCGTCCAATTTGACATTGGGGCTCCGCTCATGGAATATGAAAACTGATCTACGCCACTTAGGTTTGAAACAAGGTTTTTAAAGGTGCCCATCTTTACTAAATCTTGATTGGGTGTAAAAGGCAACTGCACCGTAATTATGGCTTCTTTTTTGAAACCCATATCCTTATTTTGAAAATAAGAAAGCTGACTTGTAACCACTGCCATTCCTATTATAAGTATCTGAGAAATGGCAAATTGGGTAATAACTAACGTTTTGCGAACACTGAAGCCCCCCAATTGCTGGGTAGAAATTTTACCTTTCAATGCGACAACTGGCTGAAAACCAGAAAGTATTAATGCCGGATACGTGCCAGAGGCCAAAATAACAAATATGACAATGCCAAGTAAATACCAAAACAGATCCGGACTAAAATAAAAAGTAAATTTAAAAATGCCGCTGAGTTGACTTTGTATAATTGGCTGAGCCAAATAAAACAATATCACAGAAAAAACGGCCGAAAAAATGGTAATTATGGCGGTTTCGAACATAAATTGCCAAAACAATTGCATTTTTGTACTGCCCATTACCTTGCGTACACCCACTTCTTTGGACCGCTTTAGAGCTTGGGCTGTAGCTAAGTTCACAAAATTGATACACGCCGTAATTATCAAGAAAAAACCTATCAACAATAAGGTCAAAATTAGGTTTTTATCTACATTTCCAATGTCTTCTGAAAAGTGATTATCCAATAAATAAGTCATGATAAATCGGGTATCCTTAACACCTTCAGGCTTGTATTTCCTTACAAAATTAATCATTTGTTTGTCCCACATGGCTTTGGTAAATTTCTCGTTTAATTTCACAAAGCATTGGCTTGAACTATTGATACTATCAAAATCCTTACTAATTACCCCTCCATAAAACTCCTTTAAAGAGGCATAGGACACAAATATTTGAAATGGAAAATCTGTATTATCTTCATTATCCGCAAAAACACCTATTACTCTAGCATTTAGACGGCCTTCATATTTTATTAATTTATTTATACAGTCGGTAGTACCAAAAAATTTCTGCGCATAATTTTTACTTATTGCCACAGTGTTGGGTTCGCTTAGTGCCTCTGGACCTCCTTTAATCCATTGGTAATCGAATATCTTAAAATACTTTGGATCAGCAAATGCCCCTTTCTCGTCTTTTCCACTATTGGTTTGTTTAAATTTCTTTACTTGACCGTTTGCACTTATCAAAACCATTGGGTTGTACTGCTCTTCGATCATTGCCAATTCTTCAATCTGGGGATAATCGTTTTTCATGGCAGTGCCAAACGGATAAGGCACACCTGGTGTATTGCCTTCTGGTTTACCACTAGCATTAATCCATTGTGTGGTAACTCGGTATATTTTTTCAGCATTTTTGTGGTGTCTGTCAATGCTAAAATGATACCGCACCAAGGCAAATATCAAAAAAGCACAAGTAAGGCCCAAGGAAAGACCCGCTATGTTGATACTAGCGTATGATTTGTTTTTGAGGAGATTTCTCCAAGCGATTTTGAAATAATTTCTTAACATTTTATAGCTTTTTCATAATTTGATTAATCCTTTCGAATTCCAACACTTCGCATTTAAATCTAAGCGATTTTTTCTCGCTTTTTTTGCTATATAAGTTCAAAAGATTTAAATGTTTAAAACCCCACAAGCTAGCTACACATGAAAATTCTCTGTCACGATTTTACCATCAAAAAGGTTTATTTTTCTGTGTGCAAAACTTGCATCATAAGGCGAGTGTGTTACCATCGCAATGGTGGTCCCTTCGGCGTTAAGTTCCAACAGAAGTTTCATTACTTCCTCTCCGTTGGTTGAGTCCAAATTTCCGGTTGGTTCATCGGCTAAAATTAGTTTTGGCTTAGCCACTACCGCTCTTGCAATGGCAACTCGCTGCTGCTGGCCACCAGAAAGTTGCTGAGGGAAATGATTACGCCGATGCATCATGTTCATCCGAGTCAAAGCCGCTTCTACCAAAACTTTACGCTCTGCGGTGGGGGTTTTTAAGTATAAGAGTGGTAATTCCACATTTTCAAACACAGTCAATTCATCAATCAAATTGAAACTTTGAAAAACAAAACCTATGTTTCCTTTTCTTAAAGATGCCCTTTCTCTTTCGGTCATTTTGGCTACTTCGTTTCCATAAAAATCATAGCTTCCTTCTGTTGGGTTATCGAGCAAACCAATGATGTTTAACAAAGTGGATTTCCCACAACCCGACGGACCCATAATGGCTACAAATTCACCATCTTTGATTTCTAAATCTATGCCATTTAAGGCTGTGGTTTCAATTTCTTCGGTACTAAATACCTTCTTTAGGTTTGATGTTTTAAGCATAGTTTTAACTTTTAGGATTTAGGAATTAGGTATTAGGCAAGTTTTGAACCTAATGAAATTCCCAAAATCTTGTTTATTTTTTTATTTTATGTTATTTTTCAATTTTTACTTTAATATGAAAGACTTTAAAGAACTAAAAATTTGGCAGAGGAGCCATAAATTAACCTTATCTATTTACAATCTCTCCAAATCATTTCCTAGAGAAGAGATTTACGGTTTAACTTCTCAAATGTTGCGTTCTGCTGCTTCAATTCCTACAAACATTGCAGAGGGAACAGGCAGAAACACCGACCCAGATTTTAATCGGTTTTTGGTTTTAGCTATGGGTTCGGCTGCCGAGTTAGAATACCAATTAATTTTATCAAAAGACCTTGGGTACTGTAATTTAGCAGAATTTGAATCCCTTACCAATGAACTTATTGAAATTAGAAAAATGATTAATGCGTTCATACAAAAAATTCAAATACGAATAAAAAATAAAATTTAAACAAAAAATCATTATCCAGACCTAAGCCCTAAAACCTAAAACCTCTTTCAAAACACCAACACTTCCTTATCTCCAAAGTTCTCATACCCACTCGTTATTACCTTTTCACCTGCTTTCAAGCCACTTAAAACCTCGAAGTATTCTGGATTTTTACGTCCT
>DAIQBE010000231.1:0-5565 GCA_036781325.1 Leadbetterella sp.
GTAAACGTAGTTGTTGGCAGTATTTTTATTCTAATAGCCCTTTATTTGCTTTCTAAAACGTTTTTTATTAAATAAGAAATATTTTAATTTTAAGTTAGTATTGCAAAAATCCTTATTAATCCTCATCATCTTTATCTTCTCTTTTTAATTTCAAAAATGCACTTCGTTTAGGTGCCGGCATTTTGCTTCCTAAACCCCTTACTGTTTCCCATACAATTTGACTAAACTCTAAATCATTAATCAAATCGGGCTTAGACAAATCTAGCTTTCCAGATTTTTCTGAGTTTTTGTTAACAGCCACGTTCATTTCATTTAAATCAATATTGTTTTTCAAAGAAACAAAACCTTTGGCCGATGGGGTTTTGCTAAAACTTCGCCACATTGGGGTTGCCGCAGCATCATATTGGCTCATTGGAGGTAATCCTAAAATGAGTTCGATGGTTCGAAGCATGGCAGAAGTAGAATACATCGTATGGTCTACAAAACCTCTTTTAACATAGCCGCCTGCCACATAAGCAGTACTACGATGAGCATCAACATGATCGGAACCATTCTGGGCATCATCTTCTAAAATAAAAATAGCCGTTTGCTCCCAAATCTTAGATTGCGATAAATATTCTACTAATTTCCCTACAGCCAAATCATTATCAGCCACCATAGCTTCCGTAGTTGGACTCCCGATTCTTGCCCCAGAAGTATGATCATTGCCAAGTCTGAGTATGTTTAATTGGGGAATGGCTCCTATTAAGCTTAAAGAATCGAAATCTTTTTTCCATTGTTCTACTCTGACGATATCTTTTATTTTATTATCATAAGAAGAGAAAGTAGGGCAATAATTATTTTTCAAATTTGGAAGTTTGCTCCGTTGTTCTACGAATTCACCGTATGACCTGTAAGTTACACCAGCCCTATTTGCAAAATCCCATATGAAACCATTTTTGGGATGGGCTATGAATCTACTTCCTTCATAATCGTATGTACCTCCCCTACCACCATAGCTAGTTACCCAATTTTTTTCAATATAATCGTTGGCATAAGCAGCAGTAGACCAATTGTGACCATCAGCACTAACCTCGGCATCTACATAAAAATTATCTAACAATACAAACTGTTTGGCAATTGCATGTTGATTAGGTGTGGTTCTTTCAGGAAAAAGACATAAAGTTGAATCACCGTTTCCTTCTTTTATATCTCCAAGCACTTGATCGTACGTCCTATTTTCCTTGATAACATAAAATACATGCTTTATCGGTGATTTCTCTCCTACTTTATTTGGAATTGGGTTTCCTATTTCTCCTTCGGCATTTAATTCTTTAATTTTGGAATATGGAGTATTTAAATAAACCAATTTCGAAAGTTCAGCCAAAGTACTTTCATTCGGAAAATCAAAAATAGAAAGTGTACCCTTAAATAAGCCTCCAATATATTGGGTTCCTCTTGCTGCTTCGGGATTAGCTCCTTTAAACAGAGGGCTTTTAGAACTTATAGGATTTGGACCATCAGGATTAGCAGAAGAAGTCAATCCTTTTCCGTTGGTAACGAATACTTTATTACCAATAATCTTTACAGCACTTGGGTACCATCCTGTTGGAATAAATCCTAAAGAAAAACTTTTTCCTTTTTCTTTAACATCAAAAACAGCTAAACAGTTATTATCTGCATTGGCTATCAATAACTTATCTTCTTTTTCATTTAGAGCTACTGCATTAGGAGTAGTTCCCAAAGGTGCATCAGGATATAAAGAACAAGATAAAACCTCAATTTTTTCTTTTAATAGGGTATTAATTACAGAAACTGTATTGTCATTTCCATGAGAAACATACATTATCTGACCATCTTTGGTTAAAACCATATCATTAGGATTCTTGTCCGTAAGTACTTCACCTACAATACTTTCAGAATTAACATCAAAGAAAAGAATTTTAGCCCCGCCCCATAAGGATATATAAAGCGTTTTGGCATCAGGCGAAAGTAGACATGTGTAGGGTTCATTCGTAAGTGCAATTTTCTTTTCTACACTTCGAGTTTTTATATCGAGTATATACAGTGAATTATTTTCTTTGGTAACCACATAAATTTTAGTCTTTGTTACCGATAAACCTCCCGGTGAAACTTTAATAGGCCATGGTTTATCTAAAATTATTTCACCGTCTTCAATTAATTTATTGTTTACGATTTTAAAAATCAATATTTTATTATCATTTCCTCCAGAAGCATAGATTTGTTTTTCATCGATACTAAATGCTAGACCAAGCCATGTTTTATCCACTACTTTATCGTCCAATATGGTATTACTTTTTGCATCAATCAGTGTAATACTTTGTGTGCTTTGTCCACTGTTACTTACTGCTAACAACTTTTTTGAAGGGGAAGAAACGAGATTAATGGGTAAATCTTGCAATGGAAGAGATGAGCCTATTGGGGTAATTGACCATCCATTGGGTAAGGTAAGTCTACTGTCATTTAGTTTTTTAAAATAAGCAAGCTCGCCCTTTGTAAATTGTTGGGGTTTATTTACGCAATTAAAAAAAAACAATAAAAGGCTTAAATAGTAAAGTACTTTTTTCATAAATAATTATTTTTTGCGGTCTAATTTTCTAAATGCTTTTTTTAAAGTCCAAAGTTAGAAGATAACTTTAAATAGTATCCATAAAGACTGATTAAGTAATTATAAAGTTATGAATTTTTGAAACAATAAAAAATGAAGTTTCGGTAAACTTAATATTTTTATTTAATTGATGTAATGTCTTAAAAAAAATATTTCATTAAGATGTTTGGCTTTAAAAGAATATTTATAAAAACTAAGAAAATTATCAATCTTAGCATAGAAAACCATAAATGATTTTAAATTATGACATCAAAGTAAAATTTAATACTTGCTTATAAAGGTCTTTTACTATTTTTGTACTCGAATCAAAAAAACCTCAAATTAGATGTCAAAAGTATTAATAATAGGAGCTGGTGGAGTTGGGACGGTTGTAGTGCATAAATGTGCCTTAAATAATCATGTTTTTTCTGATATACTTTTAGCTAGTCGAACCAAATCTAAATGCGATAGAATTGCTATTGAAGTAAAAGAAATGCACGACGTTGAAATAAAAACAGCACAAGTTGACGCAGATAATGTTTCAGAATTAGTACTGTTAATAAAATCATTTAATCCTGAATTAGTTATTAATGTAGCATTGCCCTATCAAGACTTAACCATCATGGATGCGTGTCTTGAAACTGGTGTACATTACTTGGATACAGCAAATTATGAACCAAAAGATGTAGCTAAATTTGAATACAGCTGGCAATGGGCTTATCAGGAAAGGTTTAAAAAAGCTGGCCTAATGGCATTATTAGGTTGTGGCTTTGACCCTGGAGTAACACAAGTGTATACAGCCTATGCTAACAAGCATTATTTTGACGAAATGCATTATCTTGATATTATTGACTGCAATGCTGGAGATCATGGAAAAGCTTTTGCAACGAATTTTAATCCTGAGATAAATATTCGAGAAATTACACAACCTGGACGATACTGGGAAAATGGCGAATGGATAGAAATCCCTGCAATGTCTATTCATAAACCAATTGATTATCCAAATATCGGACCCAAAGAATCTTATGTTTTGTATCATGAAGAACTGGAATCTTTGGTAAAAAACTTCCCTACTTTAAAAAGAGCCCGTTTTTGGATGACTTTTGGTCAATCTTATATCACGCATTTAAACGTCTTAGAAAACGTTGGAATGACCAGTATTGCTCCAATTAAATTTCAAGGAATGGATATTGTTCCATTAGAATTCCTTAAAGCAGTTTTACCTCCACCTGAATCTCTTGGAGAAAATTATTCGGGACAAACCTCTATTGGCTGTCAAATAAAGGGTATCAAAGATGGAAAAGATGTTACCTACTATGTTTGGAATAATTGCCACCATGCCGAAGCCTATAAAGAAGTAAAGTCACAAGCCGTTTCCTATACTACGGGCGTGCCTGCAATGATAGGGGCATTATTGATGTTAACGAATAAAGAATGGATGAAACCCGGAGTTTACAATTGCGAAGAGCTTAATCCTGACCCATTTATGGAGCTTTTGAACATTCATGGCCTTCCTTGGAATGAAAGAATAAATGAGGAATTACCGCATGAATATTAATTAGAATAAAAGCAGCTTTTTTAGCTGCTTTTTTTATATAACCTTCCAGAGTATCTATTTTTCTTTGCCCATATTTTTTGAAATTCTTTTAATTTTATAAAAAAAAGTATATTTTTAAAAAAATTTAAAAACCAACCCTTAATTTAATGAAAGAAAACAAATCATACATCGGTCCTTTAATCATTATTGGCATTCTTTTTTTTGTTTTTGGATTTGTTACCTGGGTTAATGGGACTTTAATAGCCTTCTTTAAAAAGGCTTTCAATCTTGATAATACAAGTTCTCTTTTGGTAACCTTTGCCTTTTTTATTTCATACACTGTTATGGCGATTCCTTCATCGAGTGTATTAAAAAAAGTGGGTTTTAAAAAAGGTATGTCATTGGGTTTATTTATTATGGCTATCGGAACTTTGATTTTTGTTCCCGCTGCAAAAATTGAATCCTATCAATTATTTCTATTGGGTTTGTTTACCATTGGAATAGGATTAACTTTATTACAAACAGCATCTAATCCTTATTTAACAATTTTAGGCCCTCGCGAAAGTGCCGCACAAAGAATAAGTTTAATGGGAATAGCAAATAAAACTGCAGGTATTTTAAGTCAAAAAGTGATTGGAGGAATATTGTTAGCGGGGGCTACTGCCACATCTGCTACTTTAACCACTGCCGAAGAGTTAGACAAAGTAGTTACCCCATATTTAATCTTAACAATCGTTTTAGTTTTATTGGCTATATTAATCATGTTTTCTAAAGGACTTCCTGAAGTGTCTGAAGAGCAAGAAGGCCTTGAAAATACACTTCAGTCTGTCAAAAAAAGCGTTTTTGAGTTTCCAAATTTAGTTTTAGGACTTGTGGCTCTTTTTGCATACGTTGGTTTAGAAGTTATTTCAGGTGATACCATCATTTCTTATGGCATTTCTTTAGGTTTCCCTGAATCGGAAGCGAAAGATTTCGGCACCTACACGCTTTGGTTAATGATGGCTGGATATATTATGGGAATATTTTTGATTCCAAAATATGTTTCTCAACAAAACTGGCTGAAGTATTCTTCCATTTTTGGTTTATTGGTTTCTATTTTAGCTTTATTTACCTCGGGTTTTACTTCCATTTTTTGTATTGCCCTATTAGGCTTAGCCAATGCCATTATGTGGCCTGCTATTTGGCCTTTGGCTATTGACGGATTAGGTAAATTTACAAAAATTGGATCAGCATGGCTTATTATGATGATTGCAGGGGGAGCTCTACTTCCTTTAGTTTATGGCAAACTTGCTGATATTTTCAATACACAACAAGCCTATTGGATCCTAGTGCCTTTATACATCTATGTTTATTATTTCGCTACAATAGGCCACAAAAAGAAAAATTGGTAATTATGTTGATTTTTTTAATCACAAAAAATGATTTCAACCATTCATAATTT
>DAIQBE010000232.1:0-5559 GCA_036781325.1 Leadbetterella sp.
TCCCCAGAGTCGATTGATCATGATTTACTTTTAGAAGTAGTAACTGATTTTAAGGAGCGATTTGATGTAGTTATTGTGGAAGGCTTTTTTGCATTTAATGACAAAAATCTTAATTCCATTTACGATAAAAGAATTTTTATAAAAATAGCCAAACGCACCTTTATCATCAGAAAAGCTATGGATTCTAGATGGGGATATATACCGACTTGGTATATTGACCATATTTGGAGATCATTTTTGAAATTAAACAAGCCCTCACAAATAAAAACTGAATATCTGCAGATATCAGGAGAAGATGAATTTGATATGAAAAAAATATTAGGTTATCTGTTGCCTTCATCCAAATCCTCCAAAAAGGAAGAATAATTGTTGCATCCAAAAAAGCATTTTGGCAGCGAATTTTGAAGCGTAAAGAGTAGAATCTTGGGCAGCCAGGCTATTGTTTATAAGATTTAAATCCATCCAGTTTTTGGTTTCAGGGTCTAATTTAACAAATTGTATTTCCTTATTTAAGTGAAATGTTTTTGTTCTATCTTTCCCATCCCAATGAATAATTTGGTGGGTTTTATCTGCAAAAACTACTTTTATTTCGGTAGGAATTATCATATCTCCCAATCGCTTTATTGTAAAGTTTCCAATTGTATTGTTTTTTAATGTTTCATTTTTTAAGTTGGTAACTGCATAATCACAATCTGGAGCTTCAAAAAGGACCTGTTTGAAAAACCAATCCATGTTTTTGTAGTTGGTTTGTTTATTAGCTACTTCGTTAACAACCTGTATAAAACTTTGAGCATTGGGGTGTTTAAACTTCCATCTATCAAAATATGTTTGAAGTATTTCCATCATTACTTTTTTGCCTAAAAGGCCTTCCAGAGTTTTCAACCAAGTGGCGGTTTTTTGATAGGTTAAGACGCCGTAAGTTCCCGCTGGATACTCCCATGTGTTTCTATAGATTTGTGAAATTTTGGGATTTTCTAAAGATACATATCCTGCTCTTGAAGATGCCAAATCGTTCAGAGTAAACCCTAAAATATTAACTTGAGAGCCCTCGCTATAACTTTCATCCATTATTTTCCCTTCTAAATATTGTGTGAAGCCTTCATCTAACCACGATTCTTCAAACTCGTTAGAAGCTAAGGTGCCTTGAAAATATTGATGTACAAACTCGTGAATGGTGACTACTTCTGGCAATTTTGCCCATTTTCCAATACCCCAATACGAGCCACAAGTAATAAATGTGGGATATTCCATGCCACCCGAGCCTGCACCATTTATAGGCGGGTCTACCATAGTTAATGTTTTATGAGGGTATGGTCCTATGTTTTTTTCTAAATAATTTAAGGCATTTATTACAGATTCAAAATAGCGTTCCGATTGGTTTTTATGCTCAGGCTGCATATAGGCGGCTAAAGATATGTCTTTATATTTTTTGTAAAACACTTTATAAAAAGGGGAAGCTGTAAAGGCAAAGTCATGCACATCTGTGGCAACATACTCAAAGGTCTTCGTTTTATTTTTGTTTTTTATTTCGGATATTTTGTGACCTGTAGCACCTACAATGTAATTTTCAGGAAGGGTGATTTTCACTTTATATACTCCAAAGTCGGCAAAAAATTCAGAATGAGCATGAAACTGATGGCAATTCCAGGTTCCATTTTCATTTAATACTCCGATTTTAGGAAACCATTGCCCAACTAAAAAATAATCGTTTGATGACCAACCTGTTCTAGCAAATATTTTCGGTAATTTTGCTTCAAAGTCTGAATCTAATAGTATAGTTTGATTAGGTAGTATAGGTTTTGATAAGCTTACACTAATTACGGTTTTGTCTTTTTCGTTTAAATCGTCTGGCTGAATAAATTTAATTTTTGAAAATAGATTTTCTCCATTTCTTATTCTTAGGCTCTTCAGTTCAATATTTCCAAAATTTACTTTTTGCTTTTTATCAATTTTGTTTCCTCTAAGCTGTCCGCCAGATTCTTTCATGAAAGTGGAGTTTTCGTCTTTGAAAGCATTTAAATATAAATGAAATTGAAGTTCATTTATTGATTTTGTACCGGTGTTTGTCCATTTTAATGATTGAGAGCCTAAAATTATTTTGGTCTTTGGATTTAAATTTACGGTAATGTCATAATTTGCTATTCTATTGCTTTTTTGTGCAAAAAGATTAGCTGAAACTAGAAAGAACAGAGCTAAAAATATTTTCATTTAAGCTGGAAATTTTTTCTTGAAATTAAGAATAATATTCATAGTAGCTTTGCATCTGGCAATAATTATTCTATTTGCCAAATAGACAAAAAGTAATAATCCTTTATTTGCGATTTGAATTTCCTTATAGATTTGTAGTTAGAGGAATATAAAAATTACTATTAGTATCCTATTTCTAATTACAAGAATTTGGCTTCTTTAAAACCTTAAACAAATGATAGCAAGGAAGTAAATTGTATTATTTTTTAATAGAATATTTTAAGAATTAATGTTTAGGGCAATCGCAGTACCTTTTTCCTTGGATTAGCTTTTTAAAAAAGTGCTTTTTCTTTTTATAGCTTCCATTCTTCTTTCTTTTTTTTATTTCTTTTTGCTCGTAGTTTGATTTTGATATATTCTGATTTGCGTAGGTTTCAAATACTGTTAAAAGCAATAGGAAAGCGATAAGTTTGATTTTCATAAAAAAGCAATATTTTTGAATTTTAACGCTATTTTTTCATTTATATTTTATCCAAAGTTACCATAGAATAGGCTTCTGGCTTATCATCGAAGTGAATTTTTGTATTACTCCAAACAAAATTAAAGAGTTCAGAACATCTGTAATTTTCTAAATCTATTTCAGAGTTCCAGTAGCTATACGTCATAATTATAGCTGGATTATTTTTATCTTGTAAAATTTCTAACCTTAAACAACCCGGGAAATTACGAATTTTAGGTTTATGTTCTTCCAAAAAATGCAGAAATTCTTGAATTTTATCCCTTTTAAAAGTCATTTTAACTAATCGAACTATCATTTAAAAAAGATTAAGTTGTTGAATAATTTCAATAGTCTTGGGCAAATTTACTTCTGGTATGTTATGATTTTTTGAACTAAGAATTGTGCTGATGGTGTGTGCTTTCATCTGATTTTCATCGAAAGGTATTCTTAGTTTTTCTACGTCTAAATTATTTGACAACCACTTAGCTTCCAATTCCTCTGGAACAATAACCGGCATTCGTTTTTTTGTGTTGTGTATTTTTTCCATTAGCGGATTAGCCATTGTTGTTAGGATAGAAAAACTGTGAATTGTATTCCCTCTTTCATTAACCCACTTATCAAATATTCCAGCTAAAGAAAAGATGGGGGAGGAAGGAAGAAAAATATAATAGGGTATTTTAGTATTTCCAATAATTTGCCATTCAAAAAAACCAGTAGAAGGAATTATACAAGGTACGGCATTTTTAAATGAGGGCTTTTCTTTTATAGTTTCTATTCTTGCATTTAATGTTTTTGATTTTATCTCATTGGCCGATTTTGGTGAGGAGGCCCAAGAAGGAATTAAACCCCAATACATTTCTTGGATAATGTCAGAAGCGGTTATAACTGGCCATTCTACAAATTGAAAGGCATTAGCATGAAATATAGGTTGAAAATTAGATGAGTCTTTAAGTTTTTTTTTGTATTTCCTTTCCAAATGCTGTTTATCGGTATTGATTGAATTATGATAACACATTTTTAACTTTTTTTATGAAATAAATATACAAGAATGTAATTCAATTATGCAACCTTCGCATTTGAAAATTGTCTTTAGGTAAAAACATAATAATTAATAAAATGAAAAAAATAACAGTTTTAGCATTGTTTGCCTTGCTTGGGAATTTAGCAATGGCACAAAAAAAGGAGATTAAAAGAGAAATAAAAACAGAAATTACTGATGGTGAAACACCAGGTAAGAAAAAAGTAAGAATCGAAAAAAATGTAAATGGTAAGGTGGAGGTTATTGAAAAAGAAATTGATGCTAAAGATTTAAGAGATGGGAAAGAAATGACTTTTATGGATGAATTTGAAGACAGCACAAAAAAAGGGGATAAAAGAGTAAAAGTGATTATTAAGAATGGGGATGATGAGGATTTCGAATTTGAGGAAGAATTTAATCATCCTAGGGGTAATAATCATGTTCGGATTTATTCTAATAGAGACAGAGAAATTTTTGGAGGTAAGAATAGAGAATTTGAACTTGAAATGGGAAGACTTCATGATAGATTG
This sequence comes from Leadbetterella sp., assembly GCA_036781325.1. Taxonomy (GTDB): domain Bacteria; phylum Bacteroidota; class Bacteroidia; order Cytophagales; family Spirosomataceae; genus Leadbetterella. The sequence continues at coordinate 4,235 of DAIQBE010000232.1, forward strand.
GCGGAAATTCCATATAAGTTTAAAACGATGAAGCCTTTTGAATGGGATAATAATATTTTGGGTAACGACTCAAAATCTACCATTAAGTCATTAGATGTTTTTTCCAATAGGCCGGAAACAGATATTTTAAATGTAAGGTTTTTTGCTCCAAATGAAGGCGATATCAATATTACAGTTTTAGATATTAAAGGGAATGTGGTAGCAAAATCTGAAACTAAAAAATTTATGGGGGAATATGTAGGGCAAATTAAGCTTAAAAAAGACATAAAAGGCACTTTTTTTGTTATTGTAGCACAAGGGGACGATGCAATGTCTAAAAAAATCAAAATAGATTAAAAATTTTAGTACTTTGTATTGCATAATACTAAATTTAATTTATATCTTTGTGCACTATTAAAAATATGTATCTTATGAAAAAGTTATTGGTTCTAATTTTAGTTCTTTTTGCTAGTTTAAATTCTTATTCTGCAGGCTTAGTGGAAAGTAAAAGAATACTAAAAAAGAATCATTTAGAAGCGAAAGTTGTAAAGAAAGAAGTTAGGAAAATTTCAAAATTTCAAAATGATTACCTAGAGCATGAAAGAAATTTTTTCGAAGTTTTATCTGTTTCTTTTAAAAATATAGGTGTAAAATTTTTATCGATTATTATTGGTGATTTTTTAAATTTCAGCCATGATAATTCTGGAATAAAGAAATTGCAAACACATAAAGAGGTTTTTTATAAGGTTTAATCGTATCTAAGGCATAAAAAAAACGCTAATTCAGAATTAGCGTTTTTTTTTATGTTATATCCAATGTTATTTGCCAAATAGTCGAGCAAAAAAACCTTTTGCTTTTGTAGCTACGGCTTGAACGGCTTCCTCAGCTTCTCCCGCTAATTCATTTGCTTTATCTTTAGCTTTGTTCATTGCCTCTTCTGCATCCACTTTTAAATCTTCCAATTTTTCTGCAGCCTCATTTTTAAATTCAGCAATGCTTTCTGAATTTACCATTTCAGTTACTTTTGCTTTCGCATTATTAAAAGCTTCTGTAGCTTCTCCGGCAATGTTTCCAGCAATTACTTTCGCTTCTGCAATTTTTTCAGCTGCTTCAGCTTTTAATTTATCAGTATCTATTAATTCTGAAACTTTTTCTTTCGCGGTGTTAAAGGCAGCGGCAGCTTCTCCTGCTAGTTCTGTGGCTTTTTCTTTTGCATCGGCAAATTTTTCTGCAGCCTCAGCTTTTATTTTATCCGTATCTATCATTTCTGATACTTTATCTTTTGCTGAATAAAAGGCGGCCGAAGCTTCACCAGCAATTTCTGTAGCTTTTTCTTTTGCATCAGC
>DAIQBE010000233.1:0-5553 GCA_036781325.1 Leadbetterella sp.
CATTTTATAAAAAAATGGACCTATCCCGATTGGCAAGTAGGTTGATATGAGAAGTTAAAAAAGTTAGAAAAATACAATAGATTATCAATCTTTGTCACTAACTTAATCATCCAAACATCTTCATTTTCCCATTTTGAGGCATTTTGTTGAATTTCTTCATCATTTTTTTCATTTGCTCAAACTGTTTCAATAAGTTATTAACTTCTTGAACTGTCCTACCACTACCATTTGCTATACGTTTTCTTCTATTTCCGTCTATGATGTCAGGTAATTCTCTTTCTTTTGGGGTCATAGAATGAATAATTGATTCTATGGGTTTAAATGAATCGTTACTAATATCAAGATCTTTAACTGTGGAGCCCATGCCCGGAATCATCCCCATCACATCTTTAATATTTCCCATTTTTTTAATTTGCTGCAGTTGGCTTAAAAAATCGTTTAAGTCGAAGCTATTTTCACGCATCTTCTTATTCATTTTGCGAGCTTCGTCTTCATCAAAAGCTTGTTGAGCTCTTTCTACCAACGAAATTACGTCTCCCATGCCTAAGATTCTGCTTGCCATACGATCAGGATGAAAAACGTCTAAGTCTTCCATTTTTTCACCTGTACTCATAAACTTAATTGGCTTCTCGACTACGGATCTTACCGAAAGAGCAGCACCACCTCTAGAGTCTCCATCTAGTTTGGTTAAAACCACCCCATCAAAATCTAAACGCTCATTAAAAGTTTTGGCAGTGTTTACCGCATCTTGTCCAGTCATGGAGTCAACCACAAACAATATTTCTGAAGGAGAGATGGATTTTTTAATATTTTCCACTTCGGCCATCATTACTTCGTCAACTGCCAATCTACCAGCCGTATCCACAATTACTATACTTTTCCCTTTTGTTTTAGCTGCAGCTACTCCATTTTTTGCTATTGAAACGGCATCCTTGTTGTCGGGTTCAGCATAAACTTCCACACCTATTTGCTCGCCTAATACCTGAAGCTGCGTAATAGCCGCTGGCCTATACACATCACAAGCTACTAATAGGACCTGTTTACCTTGTTTTTTTAAATAGCTTGCAAATTTTCCTGAGAAGGTAGTTTTTCCAGAACCTTGCAAACCAGCTATTAAAATTACGGCAGGCGACCCTTTATAATTGACAGTTTGAGCCATTCCTCCCATTAATTCGGTTAGCTCTTCTTGTACTATTTTCACAAAAAGTTGACCAGGCTCTACTGCAATCATTACTTTGCGGTCAATAGCTTTTTGTTTAACACGGTCAGTTACATCTTTTGCTACTTTATAGTTCACGTCGGCGTCCATTAAGGCCCGACGAATCTCTTTTATTGTTACTGCAATATTTACATCGGTTATTCTTCCTTTTCCTTTTAAGGTTTTGAAAGCACCGTTGAGTTTATCTTGAAGGTTTTGAAACATAATTAATTCTAATATTGGCTACAAATTTAAACAATAGTGTGGTGAAATCAGAATTTATTGTTTGTAATGTTGTATTGAATTACAAAAAAAGCCAAAGCTGTATAGCTTTGGCTTAGATTCAAAGGTTTGGGGAAATTTTATCTGATTAAAGAAATGTTCTTATTTTGGAAGAGCAGTTCTTTTTACAGAAGTGGAAATTTCGAAAGACTTTACAATCTTTTCTTTACCTGAAATCATTTCAAAAAAGTATTCACCATCTGAAAGATTAGATAAATCGTAGACTTTAGAGAATTCTTCAGTATTGCTCACATATTCGTTATATAATATTTCTCCTTTCGTGTTTTTTATAACAATATATGTTTTTTTCTGAAGATTGTCTGCTGTTAATTTAAACTTTAGGTCACCTAAAGCTTTCACTGTAAAATCGCTTGTGGTTTCTGAGATGCTTACTACCTTAAAACCATCGTTTGCGAAACATGTTGCTGCAGCTGAAATTCCTATCCAAACCGCACCCGTTAAAATTAGCTTTTTCATAAATTTTCTTTGTTTTTGTTTTCTAATTGGAAAAATTTTAAATCTTGTTTTTGTACTTTAATTTTTTGCCTTTCTCGAAAACCTTTGATGATGCAAACATACACAACAATTTGAATACGTGTCAATTAAGAAAATGTTAAAATTGAAAGTTCTTTACAGGATGCCACGATAATATTAGAATTGTACCATGATTGTGAGAATAATACAAGCATTCGTTTTTATAATGCAATGTTATTTTTCAAAAGAAATAAAAAGGGTTTTGGAGGATTTTTAGAAAAAGATAGGATAAAGCGCCACAATTTGGAAATTAAATATTGAAATGGTGCAATTTGATAGAACAAATTTTTTAGAGTCCTAAAAAAACGTATTTTTTTTGATATACTAAAAGTGCTTAGATAATTATTAGATTTAAATTTTATATTGCAGTCAAATAGTTGTATAATCTACAAAATTCAAATTTAGTAATGCTTCAGATAATAAAAAGGGCCAGTCAGTATTCAGACCAAATTGCTATTATTTCAAATCATCAACACTTCACGTATACTGATTTGATTGATAAAGCCAATGCAATAGCAAGCAAACTGCTTAATGACGATTCAGATTTGAACCAAAAGAGAGTGGCATTTATGGTTGTTCCGGGTTTTGATTATGTTGCTTTTCAATGGGGTATTTGGTTGGCAGGAGGAGTGGCAGTGCCTCTTTGTATTACTTATCCTTTGCCATCTTTAAAATATGTAATTGAAGATACAAGTGCTGAGATAGTTATTTCAGGGCCAGAGTATTTAGAAATATTAAGGCCTCTCCTACAAGCTAAAACGTTTACATTTTATCAAATTGCAGAGTTCGATGAAACTAACAAAGTTGCATTGCCAGAAATTGATAGTAAAAGAAATGCAATGATACTCTACACCAGTGGAACAACTAATTTACCCAAAGGTGTGGTAACTACGCATTTAAATTTAGAGGCACAAGTAAATACTTTGGTGAAAGCTTGGCGTTGGACCACCAAAGATCATACTCTTTGTGTTTTGCCTCTTCACCATGTTCATGGCATCATTAATGTGGTATCTTGTGCATTGGCAGCGGGAGCAACAGTAGAATTTTTGGATCATTTTAGTCCTGAAAATGTTTTTAATCTTTTTCTAAAGGGCAAAATCAATGTTTTCATGGCAGTACCCACCATCTATTTTAAACTGATAGCTTTTTGGAATAATTTGCCAAAATCACGTCAAAAAGAAGTTTATACTATATTTCAAAACTTTAGATTAATGGTTTCTGGATCTGCAGCTCTGCCAGTTTCAGTGATGGAATCCTGGAAAGAGATTTCTAGTCATACTCTTTTAGAACGCTATGGCATGACTGAGATAGGAATGGGGATTAGTAATCCTTATGAAGGAGAACGAAAAGCGGGATATATTGGAAAACCTTTAGATGGAGTTTCAATACGTCTATGGGATGAAAATGAAGAAGTAAAAATAGAAGGCACGCCAGGTGAAATACAAGTAGCTGGGGCCAATGTTTTTAAAGAATATTGGGGAAATCCAGAAGCAACAAAAAAAACATTTACCGAAGATGGTTGGTTTAAAACAGGTGATATTGCGGTGTTGGAAAGTGGATATTACAAAATTTTAGGAAGAGATTCAGTAGACATTATCAAATCAGGTGGATACAAAATTTCGGCTTTAGAAATAGAAGAAGTTTTACGAACTCATCCTGAAATAGATGATGCCGCTGTGGTAGGCATTCCAAATGAAGAATGGGGTGAATTGGTGGTGGCCGCCATAGTTCCTAAAAATTCAAAATTAGACTTGAAACAACTCAACGAATGGATACGTGCTGTAATGGCATCTTATAAAACCCCGAGAAACTATTTGATAGTGAATGATTTGCCTAGAAATGCAATGGGGAAAGTAACAAAAAATGAGGTAAAAGAACTATTTAAAGAAAATACTATATGATGATTTATGGCGTAGCTGTTTTGGCATTTTCCTATCTCATAGGGCAGCTTTTTGGTGAATATTTGGGGGCGATTATTGGTGTAAAAGCTAATGTAGGTGGGGTAGGATTCTCAATGATACTTCTATTAGTTTTCAAAGAATGGCTTCAGAAAAAAGGGTGGCTCGACCTTGAATTTGTAAAAGGAGTAGATTTTTGGAACAAAATGTATATTCCGGTTATTATTGCGATGTCCGCTTCTCAAAACGTCCTAGTGGCTGTTTCGAGTGGTTTTTTGGCCATTATTATTGGTGTAATACCCGTGGTAATTGCTTTTATTTCTTTACCTTTTTTAATAAAACTTACATCAAAAAATTAATATGGAGTTATTTCAGAATTTTATTGAGAAAAATGGACTGATAGTTGGATTTTTGATAGTAGGTATTGTGGCTTTTCTTTCTGAATTATTTTCTAAAAAAGTATTAAAAGGCTATATGCCTGGTTCTGCTATTGCAATTTTGGTAGGTTTGGTATTGGCATATTTTGGTGGTGTGATTTCAGGAGGTGAAAAAGGGATTGCTGATCTTCCATTATTAAAGGGTGTTGGAACTTTTGGAGGCTCCATGTTTCGGGATTTCACTATTGTTGCTACCGCTATGGGAGCGAGTTTTGTAATTATGAAAAAAGCGGGAGTTTTGGGATTTATCTCTTTGATTTTTGGAATTATATTGTTTTTTGTTTTGGGTGTCGCATTAGCGTGGATATGGGGGTATAGAGATGCCTTAAGTTTATGTACTATTGGTGCAGGTGCATGTACCTATATAGTAGGGCCAGTAACTGGTGCAGCTCTAGGTGCAAATTCAGAAATAATAGCCTTGAGCATAGCAATTGGCGTTTTTAAAGCCATTTTAGTAACAATTCTTACACCACTATTGGCTAAAAAAGTGGGTTTAACTAATCCAGCTGCTGCCATGGCTTTTGGTGGATTAATGGGCACCAATAGTGGCGTTTCTGCAGGTTTGGCAGCAACCGATCCAGCATTAGTGCCTTATGGCGCAGTTACCGCTACTTTTTATACAGGCTTGGGTTGTCTGTTATGCCCTTCTTTGTTTTATTTGATGCTTGATTGGGTTTTTTAATCTTTCACTTTAGCAAAGAACTTTCTTCTTTGCGATCTTGATGTTGCACCAAAATTATCTTTCCACCAGTCATCTGTTCGAAGTGGCTTGGGTTGTTCTCCTGGTTTTCTCCACTTTAAAGACTCTCTAAAAGAATGGTGACTAAACAAACGCATATATTCTCCTAAGTAGATATCGGCCACTCTTTTATTTCCTTTTATGATTACCATATTTTCATCATTATTAAGCGTAGAGGCATCACTAAAGTTGGCTGAACCTGTTATTACAATAGGGCTACTGGAAAGTGGGTCTATGATTATAAATTTATTGTGAACAAAATTTACAGCACTGTTAAGGCCTGAAAGTTTTTCTTTAAGCCATCCATCAAAGGCATTCGTTTTTATGAAATCTCCAATGGCAAAAACGTTTTCCATTTTATTTCTAAGTTGTTGTATATCAGCTACTTCTGTATCTTTTTCTGGACCAGATTTCATTGGGCGTGTTGTTTTTTCTAAAAGTGCGTAACGAAGCGGAGCATTACTT
>DAIQBE010000234.1:0-1891 GCA_036781325.1 Leadbetterella sp.
AGTTTTTTGGGTTTAAAGATGCTTCAGCTCTACCTTTCTAAACTCTACTTCTGAACCTTCGGCTTGAAGGGCTATTTGACCTTTTTGAACGGTGGCTTCGCCCTCGTTTACTAAATCACCATTTACCCAAACCGTTATTTTATTCCCTTTGCACCTTACTTTCATGGTGTTCCACTCTCCTAATGGATTTTCTGAATTATCGGTAAGGTTTTTCACACGACGTTCTTTGCCTTCTGTAACACCCCAATCCTTCTTTGGTCCACGACGAGCTTCCATATCTGGTGTGACGATGTCCTCGCCAATACACCAAAAATCTCCCGCATTAAGATGCATAAGTTGGCATTCAATAGATTTCGGAAACATTTTGTAGAGAATTCTTGGAGTAGAACAAAATACCAAAACTCCACAGTTTCCAGGTTTTCCAGCAAAACGATACTGAACTTCTAAATCGAAGTTTTCATACAACTCGTCAGTAATAATGTGTCCTTGTGGAACAGCCAAACTCACCAACATACCATTTCGAATTATAAATGGGCTTGATGCTGAAGCATTATTATCTAGAGCAGGTACATCTATATGCCAACCCTTGAAATCTTTTCCATTGAAAAGACTAACTTCTCTATTTTGTGAAAATGCAGAAAAATTAACTATCGAAAGTACAATTGCTAGTATTAGCTTCATTGAAATTTTATGTTTGAATTGAAAAACCCCTAAAGTTCAATAAATAATTACAAACTTTAAAAATTCTTTCCTTTTTTCTTAAATGCCTTTTGAATACATTGCCCAGTTTTTCAGAAATGAGATATTGTTCTAAAATCAATAATCTGTCATATCCTAAATTCAAGGATTAAGAATAAATTATAGCCTAAGATTCAATTGCTAAAAATTCTAATTACAAAAATTTAAAGGCTATATCCGCTTCAAAAAAATGATTTATTCACAAGCATTCCATCTTTAGCTGGGAGAAAACCACCAAATAATTATTTGTTGGTATCATTTTTGAAAAGAAACCTATTGCTACCCAAGTCAAAAAGTAGTTTTCATTTACTAAATTTTTTATACACCCTAAGCAAGCAAAATATTAGGATTGTAATTATATGAAGTCATTTCCCTTTTTTAAGCAACTAGATACAATGGACTGTGGTCCAACTTGTCTCCGTATGGTTGCTAAATACCATGGGAAAAGTTATACATTACAAAGTCTTAGAGAAAAAACCGGAATAAGCCGCGAAGGGGTGTCTATGTCTAGCATTTCAATTGCCGCCGAAGCAATTGGCTTGCGATCTTTGGCTGTCAAAGTTGACTTTGACAAGTTAGCAAATGAAGCCCCCTTCCCATTTATTGCCCATTGGAAACAAAACCACTTTGTGGTAGTTTCAGAAATTAGAAAGAATAGTGTAACAATTGCCGACCCTTCTTCAGGAATACTGAAAATATCAAAAAGTGATTTTTTAACGAATTGGGGAAGCAGTGTTGAAAATGGGAAACCCACCGGCGTTGTATTACTTTTTGAGGTGACTCCAAGTTTTTATCTCGACGAAGATAAAAAAACGGTTTCAAGCTTAGGCTTTAAAAGAATATTTGAATATTTATTCGCGTACAAAGGATTACTAGTACAATTGATAATCGGATTAATAATGGGAAGCATACTTCAGCTTATTCTTCCTTTTATGACCCAATCGGTAATTGATATTGGAATTAATACCCACAACCTCAACTTTATAAATTTAATATTGTTTGGCCAATTGATGCTTTTTGCTGGTCGAACAATTATTGAATTTATTAGAAGCTGGATTTTGCTTCATATTGGATCAAGAATAAATATTTCTATTCTATCCGACTTTTTTATAAAATTGCTTCGCTTACCCATGTCATTTTTTGACACTAAGCA
>DAIQBE010000234.1:1991-5552 GCA_036781325.1 Leadbetterella sp.
GTTATTTTGAATCCGCCTCTAAAAGTCAAAGTAGTATTTTACAAATTATTGATGGAATTCAAGATATCAAACTCAATAACTCTGAACATCAAAAAAGATGGGATTGGGAAAATATCCAGGCCAAGCTCTTTAAATTAAATATGAAGGCCTTAACACTAAGGCAAACACAAGCCTCTGGGGCATTGTTTATAAATGAGGGCAAAAATATATTAATAACATATTTAGCAGCTAAATCGGTAATTAATGGAGAAATTACCCTGGGTATGATGTTGTCTATTAACTATATTTTGGGTCAGTTGAACAGCCCAATAGAACAATTCATCTCTTTTATTCAAACATATCAAGATGCTAAACTAAGTTTAGAGCGCCTTAACGATATTCATAATGTGGCAAACGAAGAACCCGACGACACGCAGTCTCATTTTGAACTACCCCAAAGAAAAAACATTCTATTGTTTAATGTTTTTTTCAGCTACCCAGGAGTAAGTAAGCCCATCTTAAACGGAATAGACCTTGAAATACCTGAAGGAAAAGTGACAGCAATAGTAGGGTCTAGTGGAAGCGGAAAAACTACTTTGTTAAAATTGTTACTTAAATCATACAATTCAACAAGTGGCCAAACAATGGTTGGTTCTTACAATTTAAAGTCCATGAACTCCTCATTTTGGAGAAGCAAATGTGGTGTTGTTATGCAAGATGGCTTTATTTTTTCAGACACTATTGCCAAAAACATTGCAGTAGGAGAGGAGAATGTAGACATGAAACGGCTATACGATGCTTCTAAAACAGCAAACATAGAAGAGTTTGTTGACAGTTTGCCTTTGGGCTTTAATACTAAAATTGGGGCAGAAGGCAATGGGGTAAGCCAAGGCCAAAAACAAAGAATTTTAATAGCAAGAGCGATATATAAAAATCCAACTTTTTTATTCTTTGACGAAGCAACAAATGCTTTGGATGCAAATAATGAAAAAACAATAATGGAAAATTTAAATGCCTTTTTCATAAATAGAACCGTTGTTATTGTTGCTCATAGGTTAAGCACTGTTAAAAATGCTGACCAAATCGTGGTATTAGAACACGGTCAAATTGTAGAAAGAGGTGTTCATAAAGAACTAACAGACCTTGGAGGTAGATATTATAATCTTGTAAAAAACCAACTTGAACTCGGGGATTAAAAAAGCCTTAAAGTCTCAAAAAAAATAATGTGATTTGGAAGAAAAAGAAATAAAATATCAAGAATTAAGAAGCGAATCAGTTAATGAAATAATCGCTTATCGCCCTAATTGGTTGATTAGGAACGGCACCTTCTTGTTTTCTTTTTTCTTTCTATTTCTATTTATTGCAACATTTTCAATTAGGTACCCCGATTTAATAAGAAGCCCTTTAATATTAAGCTCCAACCAAAGCCCTAAGTCTGTTGTTTCAAAAATTGATGGAAAACTATTAAAACTATTTATTAAAGAAAATAGTAAAGTACAAGCTGGTCAAATACTGGCATTTATAGAATCTACTGCGAACCATGAACATGTAATTAATTTAGGCTTGCTTTTAGACAAAACAAAGGAAAAGGTAAACCAAGGAGACATGTCAACTCTTAGCTCATTTGAAGCATTACAAAATTTAAATTTAGGTGAGCTTCAAGCTGATTATCAAACTTTTGAGCAATCATTAACAAAACTGCAATCACTAACTTCTAATGGATTTTACAACCAAAATAAGCAATTTTTAAAGAATGAGTTATTTCAATTAAAAAACTTGTCTGATAAGCTGCAAGAACAGAAACAAATTTTCCAAAGGGATTATGACTTAGCAAAAAGTGAATTCAATACACAGCAAAGGCTAGCCAAACAAGGTCATATCTCTTCATTAGAACTAACAAGAGAAGAAAGCAAAATGCTTGCTCGGCAATTAGCATTAAAACAAGTGGAAGCTACACTTATTAATAACCTAAACGAGCAATCATTAAAAAACAAAGAATTATTAGAGTTGGATAAAACTTTATATGAACAAGAAAACAACACCAAAGAGGCCCTAAATACACTTATTAGCAATGTGAACATTTGGAAAAACAAATATTTGATTAAAGCAGAACAAGACGGAAGAGTATACTTTCAAAAAACTTTACAAGAAAATCAAGTCTTAAAGGCAAATCAAGAATTGTTCTTTATCGGAAGTGGTATGCCTTTTAATTACGTAGGAGAAATGAAAGTGGCTCAGGATAACTTTGGGAAAATAAAAATCGGCCAAACCGTTATTACTAAATTCAATAGTTATCCTTCAGAAGAGTTTGGTATGGTAACCGGTAAAGTAGAGTTTATTTCTCAGATTCCAGAGGCCGACAATACCTATTTAGTTAAAATAAAATTTCCAAATGGTTTACGAACAAACTACAAAAAGAAACTTTCCTTTAGGAATGGAATGCAAGCTTCCGCTGATATTGTTGTAGAGGATAAGTCATTGGCTGATAAAATTTTACATAATTTTAAAAAAGCAATTAAACGATAAAAAATCTAAAACTTATGTTGAGTCTATTGGCTTGGTATTTGATATAAATACCGTAGTGTGGTTAATTAAACGACTCGTTTTTACTAATTCTTTTTAAATGAAATTGTTTAAATTCTTGCTTTTTTCTATTCTAGCCTCTTTGTTTATTTCCATGCCCATTTTGGCACAAAACAAAAAACCAGTTTTGTGGAGCTTGGCAAACTGTATTAGTGCGGCTAAAGCAAACAATATTCTCTTAAAACAAACCAATTTACAAATAGAAATCGGAAAGAATAATCAAAAAATAATATCAAATTCTCGATATCCAGTCCTTAATGGATCTGTAAATCAAAGCTTTCAATCTGGAAGAAGCATAGATCCTTTTAGCAATTTATACACGCAAGATAGGGTGAATTATCAAAATATTGCTCTCAATATGAATATGCCAATTTATGACGGCAATAGGACTAAAAACACTATGGCTATTAACCAATTGGCAATTGAAGCATCAAAACAAGATTTAAAATGGACAGAAGACAATATTGCTGTTTTAGTGATTGGGGCATTTTTTCAAGTTTTGAGTGCAGAAGATCAACTTGCTATTGTCTTAAAACAGGAAGAAAAATCAAAATTCGAGCTGGAAAGGGCCAAAACCTTACAAAATGAAGGTATCCTTTCTAAATCTAATGTTCTAGATTTTCAAGCCCAATTAGCCATAGATGAAGTTTCTACACAAATTGCTAGAAACGATGTGGAAAGTAGCAAGCTGCTTTTGCTTCAAAGCATGAATGATAAAATTACAAAAAACTTTACTTTAGAACGACCCTCCTTCTCAACTTCAAAACCAGATTTTGATAAAGTAGTAAACGAAGCAACGAATTCACCTTTTTTAGAAACCAGAGGAAACATAAACTCAGCTAAAATAAAAAGTAAAATTGCCCAGAAAACATTAGAAATAGAGGCATCGGGCAACAAACCAACCGTTTCCTTATTTGGTTATTTGGGTACAAATTATTCAAGTGCTGCCCCAAAAGAACGATTCATAGGCGACGGACAACCAAGTACTCAAAAAATTGC
>DAIQBE010000235.1:0-5544 GCA_036781325.1 Leadbetterella sp.
ATTCCAAGTTGGCGCTTGATCGTTCCAACCATTCAAGTCTTTTGAGCTAAGCCACTTAAAAAGAGGATGTTGAGAATCTCCAATTACGTCCAGTTTCTCGAACATTTGAAAAGTAACACCATAGTTCTTTTGACAAAAAGCGGCTATTTCTCCATTTGTTCCAGATTCTTGGGATAGAAAGTTATTTGCTGGAAAGCCTAAAACAATGATTTTCTCACCATATTTTTCATGAAATGTTTGCCAATCTTCGTATTGTGGCGTATACCCGCATTTGGAGGCAACATTTATTACTACAATTTTTTTTCCTTTGAAATTTTTAAAATTTATACTTTTACCATCTAAACTATTTACAGTAAAATCATAAAAAGAACCTTTTAAATCTGCTGTATCTGCAGCAATTTTAACTTCTTTTTTGTCACCTAATATATTCTTGATAGTTTCTAAATTATCTAATAAGCCCATTTGTCAATAATTATTTTTTTTAAAGTTTTAAGCAACACCTAATTGCTTGAGCATAGAAACATGTGATTTCAACGCATTCAAAAAACCGCCTTTTGAATTATAAAATATGCCATATTCTTTGGCTGTGTCGGCAACTATTTTCGAAATTTCTTTATAATAAATATGAGAAATTTTAGGAAACAAATGGTGTTCAATTTGGTAGTCTAGACCTCCTATATACCAAGATAACAACCTGCTTTTGCCCGAAAAGTTTGCGGTAGTTTCTATTTGATGAACAGCCCAAGCACTTTCAATACAATTATTATTATCGGGAATTGGTTGAGCAGCATGTTCTACCACATGAGCAAGTTGAAATATGGTACTTAAAATAATTCCAGCGGTGCAATGCATGCCCATGAAACCTAAAAACCATTGTCCAAAAGTAATGTCTAATACAAGCATTGGTAAAACAAATATCCAAACGATATATCCTATCTTTGAAAGTATTAAAATAGTTAACTCTTTGGTTGAAAATGGTTTTACAATTCCGGTTTCCGATAATTTATTAAACAATCTAATCTCTTTAAAATCTTTCCACAAGAAAGAAATCGTCATGAGACTGTATAAACCAAAGGCATAAATATGTTGAAATCTATGTATTAATTTCTTTTTCTCAGCCACGTTTAATCGTAATAGAAATTTACCAGTAATATCTTCGTCTAAATCTAGGATATTGGTGTAGGTATGGTGTAATTGATTGTGTTGAACCTCCCAATTATAGGAATTGCCTCCTAACAAATATAAACTACTACCAAAAAGTTTATTTACCCAAGCTTTGTTAGAAAAAGACCCATGAATTGCATCATGCATGACACTCATTCCTACCCCCGCAACCCCGAAACCCATAACAATAGTTAATGCGAAATTTATGTAATTTGGAAATCCTAAAGTTAGAATAAGAAGGTAAGGGATAATATAAAGCGAAAGCATAAAAAATGCTTTAAAAATCAATGGTTTACCTCCTGTTTTAGGGATATTTTTATCTTGAAAATAAGCATCAACTTTCGTCCTTAAAGTAGCAAAAAACGAAGCCTGACTTTTATTTATGAATTTTATTTTTTGCATCAGAAAAAAGTAGGTTTATTATTTGGTTTTGTTCTCAAATAAAAGAGTACAAATTTACTGTTTTATTATTACTAATCCAATATGCGATTATTTTTAAATGGAGAAGTTAATTTTAAAACGTATAAATACTACTATTTGTTTGAAATTTTATTTTTATAATTTAAGGTTTTGGAAGTATAAATAATTCATGTTTTGCTAATAATTGTATGACGTCTAAGCGGGTGTTTTTGTATATTTGTGAAAATTTTTATCGGTGAGAGACTACTTAGCAGAATTAAACGAACCGCAGCTTGCAGCTGCTACACACGAAAACGGCCCACTTATGATTATTGCCGGTGCTGGGTCTGGCAAAACTAGGGTTCTGACTTATCGAATAGCCCATTTGATGGGTCAAGGGGTGGATGCTTTTAATATACTTTCCTTAACGTTTACCAACAAAGCTGCTCAAGAGATGCGTTCTCGAATTGAGAAAATTATTGGGTCTGAGGCTAAAAACCTTTGGATGGGTACTTTTCACTCCGTTTTTGCTAAAATTCTTCGAATTGAAGGTAATCGATTAGGATACACTCCAAATTTCACTATTTACGATACAGATGATAGTAAGTCTTTATTGCGTTCCATTGTCAAAGAAATGCATTTAGACGATAAGACATATAAAGCTAATTTTATTTTAAATCGTATTTCTGGGGCTAAGAATAATTTAATCTCTTGGCAAGCTTATCAAGAAAATCCGATTTTTTTAGCCGAAGATGCAGGGGCACAAATGCCCGAAATTAATAGAATTTATAAATCTTATTCACAGCGTTGTTTCTCTGCAAATGCAATGGATTTTGATGATCTTTTGTTTAATACAAATATCCTTTTTCGGGATCATTTGGATGTTTTGAATAAATATCAGCATAAGTTCAAACATGTGATGGTAGATGAGTTTCAAGACACTAATATTTCACAATATTTAATAACTAGAAAACTGTCGTCAGTTCATCAAAATATTTGTGTTGTTGGCGATGATGCTCAAAGTATTTATGCATTTAGAGGTGCTAATATTCAAAATATTTTAAATTTTAAGAAAGACTATCCTGATTTGAGGGTGGTTAAATTGGAACAAAATTACCGGTCCACTCAAAATATTGTTAATGCAGCTAATTCATTAATCTCTAAAAATAAATCTCAATTAGAAAAGAATATTTTTTCGGATAATGAAGAAGGGGAAAAAATTGAAGTTTTTAAAGCTCAATCTGATAATGAAGAAGGTAAAATTATAGCTAACACTATTTTTGAAAATAAGTTAAATCAGAATTTAAAAAATGAAGATTTTGCCATATTATATAGAACCAACGCACAATCCAGAGCATTTGAGGAAGCATTAAGAAGAATAAATATAAATTATAGAATTATAGGAGGTCTTTCATTTTACCAAAGAAAGGAAATTAAAGATTTACTTGCTTATCTAAGATTCACCGTAAACCAACAAGATGAGGAGGCATTTAAAAGAATAATAAATTTGCCTAAAAGAGGAATTGGTGATAGTACGGTAGCAAAGATAATTGTAAGTGCAAATGATAATCAAGTCAATATTTGGGATGTAGTTTCTGAAATTGGAAAGTATATAGAAGGAAGGGCAGTAGGTGCAATTGATAATTTTGCAAATTTAATTAAGAGTTATGTAATCTTGATGGGTGAAGAAAAAGATGCCCATTATATAGCGATGCATATTGCTAAAACTTCGGGCTTATTGCATGAATTATATGTTGATAAAACTGTTGAAGGGATGGCTAGGCACGAAAACGTGCAAGAATTATTAAATTCCATAAAACAATTTGTTGATAATCCAGAAAACGAAGATGTATCGCTAGGTTCTTTTTTGCAAACGGTTTCATTGCTTACCAACGCCGACCAAGAAGAGGATGGTGACCCAGATAAAGTTACCATGATGACCATTCACGGTTCTAAGGGATTAGAATTTAAGCAAGTTTTTGTAGTTGGAATGGAAGAAAATTTGTTCCCGTCTCAAATGATGCTAAAAAACAGAGAAGATTTAGAAGAAGAACGGAGATTGTTTTATGTAGCTATCACTAGAGCCGAAAAGAAATTGACTTTAAGTTATGCCGAGCAAAGATATAACTGGGGAAAGCTTACTTTTTGTGAGAAGAGTAGATTTATTGACGAAATTGACCCAAGATATTTAAAAACTTTTGAAAGAGAAGTTGCACAAATAAGAACATTCGAGATTCCTAAAAATGTAGCAAAATGGGATATTCCAGTTCGGTCTACACCTTCTACAAAATCCCAAACAATTTCGAATCTTAAGCCAGTTATTCAAGCCAAACAAACGGAAGCTCATATTCCGAGTGAAGATTTTAAACCATCGGACACCTCAAAACTTAAAGCAGGAGATAAAGTGGAACATCCTAAGTTTGGGTATGGTGATGTAAAAAAGGTGGAAGTTCAAGGCCCAACTTCCAAAGCCATCATATATTTTGAAAAGGAAGGAGAAAAAACCTTGCTATTGAGTTTTGCTAAATTAAGGATTGTCTAAAATTTGCTTTTAAAAAATTAGAAGAGTATGGTAATCATCCCTCCAACTGCCTCAAATACAGCTGAATTGTATTCTCTAATCCGTAATATAGCGCATCACAAAAAAGTGCATGACCAATAGAAACTTCCAAAAGGTTAGGGATATGTTTATTAAAATAAGCTAGATTTTCCATACTTAGATCGTGACCTGCATTAATTCCTAAACCTACACTTTGAGCCATCTCCGCCGCTTTTACGAAATCTGTTATTGCTTTCTCAGGACTTTCTGCATAGTTTTTCGCATAGGATTCAGTATATAGCTCTATTCGGTCAGTGCCCGTTTCGGCGGCAGCTTCCACCATTTCAGCATTGGCATCTACAAAAATTGAAACTCTAATTCCCTCTGATTTGTATATTTTTACAAGTTCTTTAAGTTTGTTTTTGTAAGTAATTGTGTCCCAACCAGCATTTGAAGTTAGCGCACCTATAGCATCGGGTACTAATGTTACTTGTTCGGGTATATTGGCTAGCACTACTTCTTGAAATCTTCCTTCAGTTGGATTACCTTCAATATTAAATTCTTGTGTAATGATTTTTTTTAGGTCAAAAACATCTTGATATTTTATATGTCTTTCATCCGGCCTAGGATGTACCGTAATTCCTTGTGCTCCAAAAAGCTCACAGTCTAGGGCAGTTTTAACTAAATTTGGCATATCTTGCCCCCTTGAATTCCTTAATGTTGCAATTTTATTGATATTGACCGATAATTTTGTCATTTTTGTATTCTAATTTATAAAAATCAAATTTACGATTTTATTTAATAGCCTATTTGCAATTTATTTCAATTCATAAGAAAATTTAAACATTATGTCGTTAAAAACCAAAATCGATGCCGATATTAAAGCTGCTATGTTAGCACGAGATCAAGTAAAATTGTTAGCCTTAAGAGATATTAAAAAAGGTATTTTGATTGAAGAAACTAAGCCAGGAGGGGAGGGATTAACCGAGGCAGATGAAATGCGTATTTTGCAAAAAGCCGTGAAGCAACGCAAAGATTCCGCAGAAATTTACAAAACCCAAAATAGGGCGGATCTTTTAGATAAAGAATTAGCTGAAATAGCCATAATTGAGTCTTATTTGCCCGCAGCAATGTCAGAAGAAGAATTGCAAGGCTTAGTTCAAGCTATCATCACTAAAACAGGAGCAAGTGCCCCTTCGGATATGGGTAAAGTAATGGGTGTTGCTTCAAAAGAATTGGCTGGAAAGGCAGAAGGAAGGGCGATTTCGGAAATGGTAAAGAAATTGTTGGCTCAATAAATAATGGCAACTATTGATTTGCTTTTATTGGTTCCTATTTTAATTGGAGCATTTAATGGGTATAAAAAAGGCTTGTTGATTGAGATTATTGGTATAGTGGCATTTGTGGTTGCCATAGTTTTAGGATTTAAGTTTTTAAGCATT
>DAIQBE010000236.1:0-5542 GCA_036781325.1 Leadbetterella sp.
ATAATATAAGTTTAAAATTGCATAAAAAAAGAGGCAAAAGCCTCTTAAAATTTTGTTAAATCATTTTTATGCTTCTGCTGCTACTGGCAATACATGAACAAAAGACTTTCCGTCCCGCCCTTTTTTGAAAGTAACAACTCCATTTGAAAGAGCAAATAAAGTATGATCACGACCTAAACCTACATTCAAACCTGGATTATGTTTTGTTCCTCTTTGACGTACAATAATATTTCCAGAAATTGCAGCTTGACCACCATACAATTTTACTCCTAAACGTTTGCTTTCTGATTCACGACCGTTTCTTGAACTACCAACACCTTTCTTATGTGCCATGGTTTTTAATATTTAGTTTTTAATATTATTAATTTAATTAAGGAATTTAAGCTACTATTTCTTCAATCTGAATTTTTGTCAGAGATTGACGATGTCCATTTTGCTTTTGATAACCTTTTCTTCTTTTTTTCTTAAAAACGATTACTTTTTCGCCTTTTAAGTGTTCTAAAATTGTGCATTTTACAGATGCCCCTGAAACAAGTGGAGTGCCTATTGACACCGCACCGTCATTATCGACAAGTAATACTTTGTCGAATACAAGCTCAGCGTTCGTCTCTCCAGCCAAACGGTTGGTATAAATGAAACGACCCTTTTCTACTTTAAATTGCTGGCCTGCTATCTCTACGATTGCGTACATGTTAGCTAAATTTAATTGATAATTTTTAAAATTGGAGTGCAAAAGTACATTATTTTATTTAATATTCAAACTATTTAATTAAAATAATTACATTTTTTATATCCGTATATGCATTGAAATAATTAAGTATACTTAATAAGTATATCTATTTAATAAGACAAAATATTATTAGATTCCTTAAAATAGAGGTTTTTTGCCATTTTAAATTTGCAAAAGTTTTTAATACCCTTATTTAGAATTAACTTTGCTACGCTTTTTAAACCTTAGTTAATGTTTCCAGAAAATCTACTTGAAGATAGTTTTATTGACATCTTTTATTTCAAATTATCAATTGGAGTATTGCTTTCGATACTATTTTTAGTTTTATTACTTTCAAATAAAGAGATATTGATTTTTAGAAACGAAAGATTCACGCTATTTTCTTCTTTCTTTTTTTTGAGAATTTTGCCTTTCTTCATCATTTATATAATCTTGAATTTTGATGCAAGATCTGACGTAGAAATGTTTTACGAATCTGCTTTGGGTGCTAAAAGATTTGGATTTGTTTATAGGGATTTTGAATCTGCATATTCTCCATTATTTGCTTATATTACAGCTTTGCCTTTGTTTTTATGGAATTCTCCTAAGGCTATCATCTTATTTATGATAATAGTAGAATGTGCAATTGTATGGTTTACAATTAATCACTATAAATCCAAATATGCTTTAAAATTAGGGATTTTGTATCTCCTTTTACCAGGATCTTTTGTTTTTTCAGTTTTAGGTGGACAAGAAGATATTTGGATGTGGCTTTTTATTTTGATTGGAATTTACTTTTCAAAAATAAAGGAAAAACCGTTTTATTTAGGCTTGGCATTAGGCTTTGGGTTACTGATTACAAAAGCATTATTAGTTCTGTATATTCCGGCAATTCTGGTTTTTTCCAAAAAGCCTTTACATATTTTTTATGGTCTGTTACTAATTGGAATTCCTAGCTTATGTTTTTTGTATTTACATAGTGAATTTTTATTCTTAAGTCCAATTCAACAAGCAAATGACCCTAGAACCCCAAATATATGGTCTGTTATTCATCCATTAAGCAATGGATTTATACCAATTGGCCCAAAAATCCTTAATTGGTTGGGGCTATTTACTATTCAATCATTAGGTATTTATTTTGCCGTTAAACTTAAAAATAGGATTCCAATGTCAGAATTTCTTCTGTATAATTTTCTAATTATCTCCATTTGGTTGATGATAATTCAGCAGAGTTCTTTAGCAAATTATGCATATGTATATTTATTGCCATTGATTTTCTTCTTAAAATTAGAAAAATCAAAAAAAGCTATGTTATTGTTGCTCTTTTTTAATGTTTTAATTATTGTGCAGCCAGCTTTGTGGTGGGGATTAAAAATGCCCGTTTTTCATAGTTTATCAGAAATAAATTTGCCCTTTGAGAAAATAGAATATAGTTTGGAAGTATTAATTTTAGGAATGCTATTTTGGCTACTTTTTTTTGTAATAAATCGTTTAAAAAAAATATAAGTAAATTTTAGAAGTATGGTACAAGTTGGAATGGTAGGTTATGGATATTGGGGAAATAACTTACTTAGAAATTTTATAAATACACCTAACTGCACACTTAAAACAGTTTGTGACCTTAGAATTGAACGTTTGCAAATAGCAAAGAAAGCCTTTCCAACTATAGAGATAACCACTTCAATTGAAGAATTGATACATAATCCAGAAATTGATGCCATTGTAGTTGCAACCCCTGTATTTTTGCATTACAAATTTGCAAAAATGGCACTAGAGGCTGGAAAACACGTTTTGGTTGAAAAGCCTTTAACCGCCTCTGTTGCTGAAGCTTCTGAGCTAGTAGAATTAGCATTAAAAAAACAATTGATCTTAGCCGTAGACCATACATTTTTATTTACTGGCTCTGTACAAAAAATAAAAAATATGGTGGATTCTTCTGAACTTGGAAAATTACAATATTTCGATTCTACCCGTATAAACCTTGGATTGTTTCAGCCAGATGTTAACGTTATCTGGGATTTAGCACCTCATGATATATCCATATTAAATTATTTAGTAAAAGAAAAACCCATAAGTGTTTCATGTATAGGTAAATCACATACTGCAAGTAAGTTAGAAGATATTGCTTATTTAACTATAAATTACTCATCAGATTTTATTGCCCATTTTAGCTGTTCTTGGATTTCTCCTGTCAAAATTAGGCGGATCTTATTAGGTGGTGATAAAAAAATGTGTCTTTTTGATGATGTTGAGCCAACAGAAAAAGTAAAAATTTATGATACAGGTTTTGATGTAAAAAATGAGGAAGAAAAACATAAAATGCTAATTGATTACCGAATTGGTGATATATATCTTCCGAAAATAGCTCAAAAAGAGGCACTCTCTGAAATGGCAGCTGATTTTATTAATGCTATTGTAAAGAAAACAAAGCCTTTAGTTGACGGAGAATCGGGGCTTGAGGTTGTGAAAATTTTAGACGCTGCACAACGCTCTATAAATGTGAAAGGTGCTGAAATTAAGTTATAATTGAAATTTTTGAAGAAATATCATTGCAATTTTATCTGAAATTTACTTCAATAAAAATTTATACCTATTTTTGGCAAAATATTCTTGCCACATTTTTTTAATTCAATGCAGATATTAAATTCTGATTCGCCTAAACAATCAATTAACAATGTTTTAGTAGGCGAAAACGTTAAAATCTTTGATTTTGTAAATGCTTATCATTGCAGTATTGACTCGGGAACCAAGGTTGGAACCTTTGTTGAGATTCAAAAAGGGGCTAAAATCGGTAAAAATTGTAAGATCTCTAGTCATTCGTTCATTTGTGAAGGAGTTGTTATTGAAGACAACGTTTTCATTGGCCATAATGTAACCTTTATAAATGACAAATTTCCTCGGGCCACTAACGCAGATGGTTCTTTACAAACCGATAGCGATTGGCATTTAGAAGAAACTTTGGTAAAAAAAGGAGCTTCTATTGGTTCAAGCGTAACTATTATGTGTGGAATTACCATTGGCGAGGGAGCAATAATTGGAGCTGGCTCTGTTGTAACAAAAAACGTAGAATCTAATACTATTGTAGCGGGGAATCCTGCAAAATATATCAAAAATTGCTAATAATTAAATGAAAGTTCAGTATAATATACCATGTTTAGATATTAAGAAACAATATTTAACCATAAAAGACGAAGTAATGCAAATAGCTGAAGATGTATTTGAAAAAACTGCATTTTCAGGTGGACCATTTGTAGAAAAATTTGAAAATAATTTCGCTAAATATTGTAATACCACTTACGCAATTGGGTGTAATAACGGCACTACCGCACTTCATTTAGCGATGTTAGCTTTAGATATTGGTCCTGGAGATGAAGTTATTGTTCCTGCAAATACTTTTATTGCCACTGCATGGGGAGTTTCTTATGTTAACGCTAACATTGTATTTGTTGATTGTGACCCAGATACTTGGCAAATAGATGTTGAATCAGTAAAAAAAGCTATTACAAATAAAACAAAAGCCATAATTGGGGTTCATTTGTACGGTCAACCTTTTAATATTGATGCCATTAAAGAAATAGCTATTGCTCAAAACATTTATTTTTTAGAGGATGCGGCTCAAGCCCAAGGTGCAAAATATAAAGGAATAAATGTAGGTTGTTTCGGAGAACTTGCAACTTTTAGTTTTTATCCAGGAAAAAACCTAGGTGCTTTTGGTGAAGCAGGAGGTGTAACCACAAACAACAATAAATATTATCAGCATTTGTTAAAATTAAGAAATCATGGAATGACTGTTCGCTATTATCATGAATTGATTGGTTATAATTATCGTATGGACGGTTTACAAGCTGGTATTTTAGATTTAAAACTAACGAAATTAGACGCTTGGAATAATAGGAGAAAAGAAATAGCAAAAAAATATCAAACGGAAATTAATAATCCGAAAATAAAGATGCAAACCCAGCCTGAATGGGCAGAATCTGTATATCATCTTTTTGTAGTAACAACAGAAGATAGAGAAAAATGTATCACATTTTTAAATGAGAAAGGCATATTTCCGGCTTTACATTACCCAGTTCCTTGTCATTTACAAGATGCCTATAAGCATCTAGGCTATAAAATAGGAGATTTCCCTAATACGGAATATTTGGCGGAACATTGTTTGTCCTTACCTATGTTTCCAGAATTAGAAGATGAAGAGGTTAATCATGTGATTGCTTCTATTAACGCCTATTAATTCTATGGAAAAACAATCTTGGAGTATAATAGTATTTTGTTTTAATGAAGTTGGAAGTGTTAAAAATGTAATTCATAAAATTTTTGAAGTATTTTCAAAAATGGATGTTTTAGCATTTGAAGTAATAGTTGTAGACGATGGAAGTACGGATGGCTCTTATGAATTGATTAAAGAGATATCTGAAACAACAAATAATGTAAATTTCATACCTCATTTAAAAAATAAAGGAATTGGTTCTGCATTAAGAAGCGGATATTTTAATGCAAAAAATGAAAACATTTGTGCAGTTCCTGCAGACGGACAATTTGATATTGAAGAACTTATCCCCTATGCATATCTGCCCAAAGATGAGTTTATTTCTTTTTATCGAAAAGAAAACACTACCTACTCAATGGCTAGAAATGCACTTTCTCAAGCAAATAAAGTAATAAATAGGGTTTTTAACGGTTTCTACTTATTAGATGTGAATTGGGTCAAAATTTATAAACGTGAAGAATTATTGAAATTAAATTTAGAACTTGAAAGCTCTTTGGTAGAAAGTGAAATCTGTGCTAAATTAATATTCAAAAGACAAAAACCCGTTGAAATAATTTCAAAAT
>DAIQBE010000237.1:0-5524 GCA_036781325.1 Leadbetterella sp.
TATCTCAAAAAGAAAAATTTAAGTTTTCTCTCTTAAAAATAGATCGATCTGATATCTATGATAGTTCTGTTAAACCTGTGGTTATTGTAATATTTTTTACTTCATTTGCTTATGGAACAGTTGTAACACTTATTCCAGATTTAAGCAAAAGTATAGGAGTGGTAAATAAAGGATATTTCTTTTTGGTTTACACCCTTGCTTCAATAGCTATCCGTTTTTTAGCAGGAAAATGGTCAGACAAAAATGGAAGAGTTCAGGTTTTAGTTTTGGGATGTTGGATTCTTGTAATCGGAATGATAATTACTGCTTATACCACCAATCTAAGCACGCTAACTATCTCAGCCATATTTTTCGGGGTAAGCATGGGCATTCTCTCCCCTATTTGCCAAGCTTGGACTATAGATTTGTGTGAAGAAAAATCCCGTGGAAAAGCAATCGCAACCATGTATATTGCGCTAGAATTTGGAATCGGAGTCGGTGCATTTTTACCCACACTTATTTATCAAAATCAAATCAAAAATCTACAATTAACATTTCTATTTTCAACCTGTTTTGTGGCCATTGCACTGATCTATTTGATTTTTTATAAGCGAAAAAATAACATTTCATTTATTAATTAAAATAGTCTAAAGTTCTTTAACAATTCAATAAACTAGCATAATATCTCAATTCCTTTTTTTTAACCAAAAAACTCATTAGGTATTATTTTGATTGTAAAATTTTTAGTAATTAAATATGGCTTTATCTTTGTAAAAAAAAGAAAAAAATGCAGATTATTGATGGCAAATTAATTTCCACTCAAGTTAAAGCTGAATTAGCAATAGAAGTAGAAAATATAAAAGCTTTAGGAGGGAAAATACCTCATTTGGCAGCTGTTTTGATTGGAGATAATGGATCTAGTGAAACTTATGTGTCAAGTAAAATAAAATCTTGTGAACAAATAGGTTTTAAATCTACATTAATTAGACGAGATAACACTAGCACCCAACAAGAAGTCATGGAAATAATTGCACAATTAAACAATGACCCAGACATTGACGGTTTTATTGTACAGCTTCCTTTACCGAAACATATTAATGTTGACCAAGTGATAGAGGCCATTGACCCTAAAAAAGATGTGGATGGTTTTCATCCGATAAACTTAGGAAGGATGGCGAAAGGCTTGCCTGCTTATATTTCTGCAACGCCATTTGGAGTGTTAGAACTCATAAAAAGATATAAAATTGAAACTTCTGGAAAACATTGTGTAATTGTAGGAAGAAGTCAAATTGTAGGCTTACCTATGAGCATATTAATGCAAAGAAATACCTATCCAGGCAATTGCACAGTTACTTTAGCACATAGTAAAACCCAAAATCTTAAAGAAATTTGTTTACAAGCTGATATTTTAATAGCCGCTTTAGGAATACCTGAATTTATTTCAGAAGATATGGTAAAAGAAGGTGCTGTAATAATTGATGTTGGCTTAACAAGAGTGGAAGACCCCTCTAAAAAAAGTGGTTTTGCACTTAAAGGAGATGTGAAATTTTCAGAAGTTGCTCCAAAAACAAGTTATATTACTCCTGTTCCAGGTGGAGTAGGATTAATGACTGTGGCAGCGTTGATGTATAATACGCTTTTAGCATCTCAGAAGAAGATTTATAATTAATTATTCGAAGTAATTTTAAAAAGGGCTTAATTTTTGAATCCATTTAATAAAAACAGTAAATAGATGTTTGCAGAAGCCTTTAAATTAGCATCAAATTACACGCTTCCACTATTAGTATCCAGTAGATTCTACGATGGAACAGTGGAAAGTGGAATTGGTAGTTTTGTAATAATCAATAAAGAGGGTTGGATTATAACTGCGGCTCATATTTTACAAGGGATTCAAACCCATCAACAAGATAGTATAAGTTTAAACACTTATAAAAATAGTAAGACCTCCAACATAATTCAAAAACCTAATCCAAAATGGCTAATTAATCATTCCTTGTGGTTTGGTGCAGACCATCACGTGATCAAGCAATTTCATATATTATTTGATAATGATTTAGCCATTGGAAAAATTGAAAATTTCAATCCCTCCCAAATAAAAAACTACCCTGTTTTTAAAAATCAACATTCCATTGAGCCAGGCACTAGTTTATGTAAATTAGGTTTTCCTTTTTATGATGTTAAAGCAAGTTTTGATGAAACTCAAAATAGTTTTAGATTCGATCCAAGTATATTTCCTATTCCATTTTTTCCAATTGATGGAATAATGACAAGGAATATTATTTCAGGAAAAAGCCCAGATGGCATTTATGAATTTAAATGGCTTGAAACGTCTAGCCCTGGTTTAAAAGGACAAAGTGGTGGTCCAACTTTTGATAAAGATGGAAAAATTTGGGCTATACAATCTCAAACTAGGCATTTACCTTTAGGCTTTTCTCCTAAAATTCATAATGGAGAAAAAGAAATAGAAGAGAATCAATTTTTAAATGTAGGTTGGGGAATTCATGTAGAAAATATCTTAAAATTCTTGGATAGTCATAATGTAAGCTATCAAGTGGATTAGAATTTAATTAATTTCTGCCCTAAAATACTATTATTTTTTAATATATTTGGAAGAATAATTGAATTGTATTATTTTTAAAAATTATATAATTTTTATCACAAACCCTTCCAATGAAATTTACCAAAGACAACACATTATTAGATTTTTTTTACAATTGGGAAAAAGAAACTCCTGACAATGTTTATTTAAAACAACCGTTTGGAAATACCTGGAAAGAATTTACTTGGAAAGAAACAGGTGTTCAAGCGCGAACAATTGCTAGTTATATAAAAAGCCTAAATTTACCTGAAAAAAGTAATATAGCATTGATTTCAAAGAACTGTGCCGAATGGATAATTACTGACTTGGCAATTATGCTTTCTGGTCATATTTCTGTTCCTTTATATCCAACTTTAAACGGTCCACAAATTAACCATGTCTTACTGCATTCTGGCTGTAAAGTTGCTTTTATTGGAAAGCTAGACGATTGGAAATCAATGAAATCAGGAATACCAGAAGATGTAAAATGCATTTCATTCCCTTCCTACAATCCTGACAGTTCTCATGAGCAATGGAATGATATTCTTAAAAATCATCAGCCATTTATGGAAAACTATCAACCATTAATGTCTGAAATTAATACGATAATTTATACCTCTGGTACTACCGGTAACCCAAAAGGTGTAATGGCAACATTTGGGTCTTTCTCAGAATGTATCAAAAATACAGAGCATATGACTTTTTTGAATAGACCCAATAATAGATTTTTTTCCTATTTACCTTTGTGTCATATTGCGGAAAGAAACATTGTTGAAGCTGTAAGTATAATCTCTGGGGGTACTGTATTTTTTGCAGATACCTTGGAAAGCTTTGCTCAAAATTTAAGAGAAGCAAGTCCCACACATTTCTTGGCTGTTCCAAGAATATGGACAAAATTTCAGCAAGGAATTCTTTCAAAAATGCCGCAAAAGAAGCTTAATATATTCCTAAACATTCCTATTTTAAACTCCATAGTAAAAAAGAAAATTAGAGTTGGATTGGGATT
Source organism: Leadbetterella sp. (assembly GCA_036781325.1). GTDB lineage: Bacteria > Bacteroidota > Bacteroidia > Cytophagales > Spirosomataceae > Leadbetterella. Next base: position 3,564 of record DAIQBE010000237.1, read on the forward strand.
AAATGAAACAATAATAAACTTGACGGGTGCCGCTCCAATGCCTACCTATTTAATTCAATGGTTTAGAAAAATAGGCATTGTGATTCAAGAAGCCTATGGTATGACGGAAAATTTGGGGGCTGTGTGTATGATGCCTTTAGGAAAAATAAAAGATGGAACAGTTGGGAAAATATATCCAAATATGGAAGTTAAGATTTCTCCAGAAACAGGGGAAATCTTAAATAGATCTCCATGGAATATGATTGGCTATTATAATGAGCCAAAACTTACCGCTGAAACTATTGATACTGAAGGATGGCTTCATACGGGAGATGTAGGAGAAGTAGATTCAGAAGGGTATTTAAAGATTACTGGCCGTGTGAAAGAAATGTATAAAACTTCAAAAGGCGAATATATTGCTCCTAGTCCTATAGAAGTTGGTTTTGCTGAAAATACTAATATTGAACAAGTTTGTTTGGTAGGTCAAAGTTTACCTCAACCTATTGCTTTGATAATTGCGTCTGAAATGAGTAAACAACTTTCAAAAGAAGAACTGGTAGATGCATTGAAAGAAACATTGAAAAACTTGAACCCAACTTTGAAATCCTATGAAAGAGTTCAAAAAATAGTTGTAATGAAGGAACCATGGAGTGTTGAAAATAACAAACTTACTCCAACTATGAAAATAAAAAGAAATGTGATAGAGAAAGAATTTGAATCAAAGTTTGAAGAATGGTACGAATCAAAAGATACTATAGTTTTTCAATAGAAAATAATTAAAAAAAGGGTTGCTTTCAATAAAAAAGCAACCCTTTTTTTTGCCTTATTTTTACCAAAAATAGGAATAAAGAAAAACAATAATAGCTACAACGATACTTGCACCAACAGCAAATCCTCTGGTGGTTTTAAACATGGAAGCGTCAATTTCTAATCCCTTTTTCTCATCAGGTAAAATATATCCTAAAATAAACATTACTACGATACAAATTAGAAATACCCAACCCATTCTATCAAGGAATGGCATTTGAGTCCAATCTACGATAGGGATCCAATTATTGTGCATCGATAAAGCAATCAAAAATCCGCCGACAATTGCAAAAAATGCACCTGCAGAATTTGTTCTTTTCCAAAAGAATCCCATAATAAAGGCAGCAAATATTCCTGGAGAAAGTAATCCTGTCATTTCTTGAATAAACTGGAAACCTCCTTTTTTATCAATACCCATAAATGGTGAAATACCAATAGCCAAAATCATTGCAATTACTATTACAACTCTTCCTACCCAAACTAATTGTTTTTCAGTCATATCCTTTGCAAAATAAGGTCTGAAAACATCCAAAGTAAAAATAGTAGAAATACTATTGGCTTTACCGGCTAATGAAGCAACCACAGCGGCTGTTAAGGCCGCAAATGATAAACCTTTCAAACCTGCTGGCAACAAATTTAATAAAACAGGATAGGCTCTGTCTTGATTAAATGCTCCTGTGGCATCCAGCATTTCTTTCTGAAACATTCCTTTTTGATACAAAGCATAAGCGGCTATTCCAGGCAATGTTACGATAATTGGCATTAAAAGTTTTAAGAAAGCGGCAAACAATAGTCCTTTCCTAGCCGTATCCAAGTCAGCTCCTAAAGCACGCTGAGTTATATATTGATTGCAACCCCAATAATTTAAATTCACAATCCACATTCCTCCAAAAAGTACTGTTAGGCCCGGCAAAGACATATAGTTTGGATTTCCTTTTGGATAAATCATATGAAAATGGTCTTCGTGATTTTGAGTCATTGATTTAAAGCCATCCACTAAGCCTGTTAACCCTGATGTGCCAGAAACTAATGTAACAGCTAAATACGTTGCCGCTAAACCACCAATAACCAAGAAAAAAACTTGAATTACATCAGTATATCCAATAACCTTCATTCCTCCTATGGTAATTATTACTGCGAAAATCGCCAACATTATCATACAAGTATAAAAATCT
>DAIQBE010000238.1:0-5500 GCA_036781325.1 Leadbetterella sp.
AACCTTGTCTTTTAAAATGGAATCAATGGCAATTGCCTTTTTATATTCTAATAAAGTTCCCTGTCCAAAGGATGAAATTGATGATACAAATAATGCAAAAGCAGCAAAAATTCTAAAATAATTAGTCTTCATTTTTAAATATTGGGTTAATACAAAATATAAGAATTCATCTTTAAATTCAAATTAACAGAGACTTCACGATATTTCCCTCTATCTGCGATTTTTTTGAACTACTCTTTTTGCGAGCAAATAGTAAACCAAACCTTAAATCAGATACATCCTGCAACGAGTATTGTACGGTAAACAGCTCCATTAGAAACCTGAAAACCTGGGTTTAGCTCTATCGCATTTCCGGCTTGAAAGGTTACATCCCCACCCGTAATACTGTTGGTGGCCGTTATTCTCTGATTTGCTTTTTGGACTATTGTTCCTGCCGAAATATTGTTTGCAGGATTGGTGAAGTCCCGTGTTGCTGGACAAGGACTGTTAATTGTAATTTGCCGAAAATTATCACTTAATTTACCACAAACAAATCCATTGCTTAGGTTGGTTTGTAAAGTGGTGAAATTCGTATTTATTAAAGCTGAATTATTTGTATTACTTGAATAAGAAAAAACATAAATTCGATATGTTCCTGCAGCCAAAGCAGTTAGATTTGTGTTTGATTTTATATCGGTTATCAGATTATTACTCGTATTTTGTATTAAATAGCTAAACTCGTTTATTTGAGGGGCATTAAACCTAGCTGAACCTCCGCTAGGAGGAGTAACTGATAGCGTATAAGTACCAGCATCCCCATTATTAAAACCTGAAATCATTAGTACATAAACTGTACCGGCTGTTAATGTATGAGTAATAGATAAACTAGCAGAAACGGTACTACCGTTGTAAGTTGCATTCGATTTTAGCCAATTTGTACAATTGCCACCGTTGATAAATGCATTCTGATATAAGTTCAAAATTTTACTTGGAAGTGTTCCGCCTGAAAAACCTATGGTATAGCTACCAGAAACTTCTACTTGAAATATAAGGGTTTCAAACTGTGGAGCATTACCAAAAAAACCACAACTTGAATTTGTAGAATTAAAAACTGTCAGGTTGGTAGTAGGATCAGAAGCATTAATCGTACTCGAAAAACCATTGAAATTAGCAAATAATGGTGCACTTGTCAAATTTAAGTTAGGAGAACCAAGCGTTTCAGTAAAAGCTGTGCTAGGAGTAATAATGCTCGAGGCCTCTGCAATGCACCCATTTGAAATGGTAATGTTTTTGTCATTAATATCATAAAAAATATTTCCTATTGATTCTATTTTCACCCTTCCTGTGCTTGTGATATTATTTGGAATCGTAATGGTTTGCGAACCATCGTTAGGCGTACTTGCTAAAAGGGTAATAGGAAATGTTTGCCCCCCATCTGTTGAAAATAAGATTTTCACATTCGCACAATTAATAGGTGCAACAGAGGTATTTGCAACATCCCATGTAAAGTTTACCGTATTTGTACCATTATAAACCCACATAGTTGGGGTATTGAAAGATGAAAACTTAAAAGGTCCTGAATTACCATCTACTGTAATAGTGGTAGCAGCACAATGTGTTCCACCACCTCCAGCTTTACTATCCCTTGCAGTTAGTCTAAATAGAAGTGACCGTCCTACTGTTGGTAATGCCTCATCATTTGATGGCGAGCTCCCATTTAATACTGCAGCGAGTGCAGGAAAACTCCTTATATTACCAGTAGTAGTAGGCTCAAAACTTCTAAAAATAGGAGAATCGGTGCTTCCCGCGGCGGCAGCTGCACTGCCTCTAGTTGTTCCCAAATTATATTGCTCCCAATTATAGAATAAAATATCTCCATTCGTATCAGTTCCACTTCCAGTCAAAACAAAAGGCGTATTTTTGGGAATGGTGTATGCTGCACCTGCATTGGCTACAGGAACGGCATTCTCAGTGGAAGTATTGGTACTACAAGTACCACTAGTTGTGCTAAAATTAATAATACTCTGTAAACTATTTGTATTAAAATGAACACGGTTGACCGGACCACTGATATTGTCTGGAGAGCAGTTTCCCCAATAGGACATAAAAGTTGAGCCAGATCCTGGTTCATATGCGGAACCAGTCATAATATTGCCATTACAGCCACTGTTTACACTATTAAACGTGTGGCCGGCAGAAAATTGATGTCCAACCTCATGGATAAATGTAGAAAAGGAGGAAGGATTAGAGCCACTCCAACCTCCTCCTTTCAAAGGCCCTGTCATTGGAGAATAAACAATATCAGTACATGTACTCGATAAATAAGCAACTCCTCCTCCGGAAGCACCATGCAAAACGTGCCCAATATTCCATAAATTGAGAGCAAAGGATCCGGGTTCAGCCACGGCCAAAGCTCCAAATACATTTGCGGCCTGGTCTGCTTTGTTATTAGCTGATGGGTCGAATGGGTCAGTTCCTGCGTTATCATAAATTTTAGTCGCAAATAGCGTGAAAGAAACAGCTACTTCTTTTTCGTAGATTGACTTTAGAGAATTGACTATACTTACAATGGCAGCTTGTACTGCAACTACATCGCTTCCATTTGCGGCATAAAACTCTCCATTAGAGGCTATCACCATTTTATAAGTTCGTAAAGTGCCGCCATTTGAATAGGTGTTAATCCCGTTTTCCTTTAATTTTTTTTTATTTAAATCAGCTATGGTATGTATTTCATCTTTTACTCCACAAGTTTCATCCACAATTGGATTGTCCCGCTCAAAAATGACTTGATGGAGATTAACTTTATAATCTTTTGGCGAAATTATCACATTACCTTTGTCAGTGAATAGATATCCATTTAACCCAAAAGGAGACAAAGTAAGGGTACCCGTCTCTTCAGACTTTCCATTGGTATTAAAAATTTGATAGGTTTTAATATCGGGATATTGCTTTGCTAACTCAGACGACATCACTTGATTTTCTAAAACATAATAGCTACTTAGTGAACCATCAGGCATTGGCAGCTGAATAGTGATACCACTAACTTTAGCTGCTTGAAAAATATTAGCCCCCTTTATTTCAAGTTGAGCTAATTTGAGCTTATTTCGGAGTTCTTCAATTGGAATAACTGCATTTTGGCTAAATGCGGAACTTACACTTAATAGCAAAAAGAAAAGAAATTTATTCATGTTATGTGTTTTAGGCTAGACAAACAAGAAATACTTATTAAGAATAATTTTAAATTTCAATCCAAAATATAACAATTCAAAATTATTTTAAAAATTTTATTTTTATTCAAGATGGATTAAGAAAGAATTTAAAAATTGCAGTCCACCTTTTTAGGTTTGTAAATGGTATATTAGGCTATCCTTTCCATTTTCAAGAGTATACAAATTAGAAATTCAATAGGAAAAATAATAAGATATTGTACAAAACGAAAAAAGTTAAAAATGCTACTCTGATTTAGGAATTTATTCCATTAAAAATCGAGTAATAAGCCTCAAAGTCAAATTGATAAATTGGAGACTATAGCTATTTTTTAACAAAAATTTTGAACCAAGAATAGATATCTATTGCATTTATTAATCCAATCATTTTTCTGATTAAAAACTTGAGTTATTTGTAAAAATAGTCTTTAACTTCACAACTCAAATCATATAAATTAAGTTTTACCTTTAATTTGTCAGTTGGTTTCAAAAGATTTGTATTTTTAATATTAAAAAAAAGAAGTTAAAAAATGTTGCTCAAGTAATGAAATTATCTATTTTAATGTCCTTCTTTCTATTTATTAATGCTCCCTTCCAACAGGCAATTGATTTAAATAATTTTCAATGGAGCAACAGATTGATTTGTATAGAAGCTAAGGATATAATATCCGCGGAAAAACAAATGAATAGCTTTAAACTCCTCCAAGCAGCTTGTGAAGATCGGAAAATCAGATTTTTTGTTAAAATCGGGGATAATTACTACCAAGATGTCGATTTAAGACCATCCGCACCTACACTGAATTTCCCATCTTCCAAAAAGTCATCAAATATTTCTATATTTTTAATTGGTCTGGATGGAGGAATAAAATATCATTGGAATGATCAAATTGAGCCAAGAAATATTTTTGAAAAAATAGATGCAATGCCCATGAGAATTGGTGAAACTAAGAATAAATAAATACTTATTACTTTTGACCCAATAATTTTAGGAATTCAATTATTGAATATCTAAAAGTTAGTATTGATTTAACAGCTAAAACATAATATTTGAAGGCTGGTAATATTAATAAAATTCAAATTGTACTGAATTTAGAAAAGATATTTAAAGCAAATTATCCCCTAACAACAAAAAAACCTCTTGTATGTACAAGAAGTTTTTTTGAAATACCAAAATATTCACAAACTTACTTTTTCCAAAGCTTCAATTTCAAACGTTCATTGATATAATACATACAAGGTAATATTAGCAAGGTAAGGATAGTTGAAAACGTAAGTCCGTAGATAATAGTCCAAGCCAATATATTCCAGAAAACTGCACTGTCACCCCCTATGTGTACGATGAAATTAAGATCCACAAACAGTGCGGCAAAGTCTATGGTAAGACCAAAGGCCAAAGGGACTAGTCCTAAAACTGCAGAAGCAGCAGTTAGCAAAACAGGAGTAAGACGGGTAGATCCAGCTTCTACAATTGCATCTTTTAGATTATAGCCTCTAGCCATTAGTTCATCCGTAAATTCTATAATCAAAATACCATTTTTTACTACAATCCCCGCTAAAGCTATAATTCCAACTCCAGACATCAAAATGGAAAACGTTTTGCCAAACAACATAAAGCCTAACAATACCCCAATCAAACTTAACAAGATTGTAACAAATATTATAATCGGTTTTACGATAGAGTTAAACTGAGCAGCCAAAATCAAATAAATTAAGATCATGGCGATTCCAAATGCTGAGGCTAAAAATGCACCTGTGGCGGCTTGTTCTTCTTGTTCGCCACCTTGACGGATACTGTATCCAGCAGGCAAACTTATATCTGAGATAGTCTTAAAAATTTCGGTATTTACTTCGGTTGCATTAAAAGGCTCTATTACATCTGAACCTAAAGTAATCATCCGCTCATTGTTTTTTCTGTTAATTTGAGAAAATGTTGAAGAATAACTAATATTGGCTATGGAGGACAAAGGTACATTTCTCAATACTCCACCCATATTCATGTCTCTATACGTAATGTTCATACTCAACAACTTCTCTACTTGATTTCTATCCTCTTGCTTCAATCTTAATTGAATGGGATACTCATCTTCGGCATCTCTAAACTTCGAAATTTCTGAACCAAAAAGTGCAGTACGAATAGCCATTGCAACTTGAGCTGAGCTAATACCTTCTCTTGATGCCTTTTCTCTATCTACATTAACAATGATTTCGGGTTTGTTTATCACTAAATCTGACTTCAACTCTTCAATACCCTTTATGCCAGCAGCGGCTATTTTGGCTTTGATTTCATTTTCAATCCTGATCATTTCATCAAACTC
>DAIQBE010000239.1:0-5488 GCA_036781325.1 Leadbetterella sp.
AAGCGAAACCACCCATTAATGCATACCACAATACGCCACTGGTATAACTTAGTGGGGTAAATGGGGATATACTCATGATTAAAGTAACAAGTGCCAAGAGTGCCCCTGATCCAAAATATGCCCACCATCTGCCGACTTTATCAGCGACCCAACCACCAATAATGCAACCAATAGCGCTTGCTAATCCACTTAAACCGCCGGTTACTAATGCCACGGTATCGGTTGGCACATGCCAATCATCAGCTACAGACGACCACACATACGAAGCCGCCGCTTGGCCAATCGGTGTCAATATCATCACAGTTGTGAAAATGGCTAAACGTGAGCGAAACAGCTCTTTTATGCCCAAAACAATTGATTGGAAGCCTTGCGTCAAGGTCTGTGCTTTATCCGACTGTATTTGTGGTACAAAATATAAAGCAAAAACACATAATAACATGGATAAAGAAATAAGCATACAGGATGCTTCGTAAGAAATATGACTTGCCAGCCAAATGCCGGCACCTCCTCCAATGCCCATACCACCCAAATTGCCCGATTGAAAATAACCTGCCGCACGCCCTTTTTTATCTTCCTCAATCGCCTTGGCCATGAACCCACAAACAGGCGAAGCCACAAAAGTGGCGGCAACTTGGGAGATAAAAACAACGCCCATCAAAATACCAGAATAGGCAACATCAAGTGGTATGAAAACCAGCAAAAACAAGCTAACGACACACATACAAAGACCGATTTTGTACCATTTGTGCAAACTAAGCGTCAAGTCTGCCAAGGGTGCCCATAAAAATCGCCATATATTTGATGAAAGTCCGACAGCCGTAATACTTGCTGCAGCAGCCACCGAAAAACCATGCTGTACCAAGAGAAACGGCAAAGTTACAGATACAAAACCTGCACTGATACCGAAAGGCAACATGAGGAATAAAATAGTGATTGGGTTTGCAAAAATGGGTTTACTGTTCATTTTTTGACTGATTTATTTAAAAATTAACAAAATAAGAAGGGGACTTAAGCAGTAAAATGTATTTACCACAAATCGCCCAAATGCGTGCCAGACATCTGAATAACGGGCATGATAGACAGAAACAAAGATAATAAGTACCACCTTAACTTTAGCGTAGAGTTTCCAATCTACCATATTTCTGATATCTATAAGTAATATAAATGCGGCTGAGAAAATACGGAGGGTGTAAACCCTTGAGCATTTTATGGGTTCCAATCTATCCAATTCGGTCTTTTATAAGAATGTGTAAAAAAATGAAACACTTTGGCATTAAACTCTTTTTTATAATGATGTACTGTTCCATGTCCAGATTCTGGAAGAATCCATAAATAGGCTTGAGAGATATTTTGAAAAATTTGCAGTGTATGTTCAGGTCTAATCACATCAAAATCTCCACCTATGACTAAAGTAGGACATTTGATGGTATGCAAATCAGCAAGCGAAATATGGGGTTCTACTTCCATCATATGCAGCAATTTTATGGTATTCTTGGTGACGGCAGTTTGTTCGGCAGCTCGTAATTTGGCAAGATCAGTGGTTATCATTTTTGTACCCTCTGGGTCAATTACAGAGGTATCGGGCTTTAAATTTGCACCTGTTATTGCCAGTTTTTTTACTTTTTCGGGGTGCCGAATCGCCAATAGCAAACCATTGATACCCCCATCGCTCCACCCAACTACATATGCGGAATCTATTTTGAGATGAGTCAGTAAAGCCGCAAAATCATCTGTCATCATTTCATAATTCAGCACATCGCTGTTGTCAATCGATTTGCCTTGGGCGCGACTGTCTACTGCTATTACTTTATAATATTGTGAAAAATAAGGAATTTGATACCTCCAATCTCGAATAGAGCCACCATTGCCATGAATTAACAATAGGGGCTTGCCTTGACCGTACGTTTCGTAATACAATTTTATCCCTCTAGAAGAATAGTATTTACCGACCTTAGCGTTGTCGCCATATTTGATAGCGGGCTTTGTTTTCTGTTGATGTTGGGAAAAGGACGAAAAAGAAAGGGTAGTTAACAATAAAACCCATAAGAGATAGCATGTTTTTTTCATTTTTAATATTAATTTTTTGATTAAAAAATTTAAAAATAGGGTGAAAGTAAAAGCCCATCTCATAAATAGCTCAACCACCATTTTTCTTTGTGAGCTTGTTTATAAGCATCAAATTTTTTGCATATTGGATAAAGCAAAAGAATAACTAAAATCCAAATCAGATAAACAATAAGTAAGTTGAACCCAAAACCTTTTAATGCTTCTACTCTAAAAGGTAAGGCGGGTAATATCATTTTTTGCCAACCAAAGCCAGTAAACTCGGCCGTGATAAGAGCTAGCAAATGAATAAGATAAATGTGTATAATGTAAAAAAAGAATGGAACTCTACCAAAAACACAAAAGAAGTTGACGGCTTTGCCTTTTAGTTTTTCTGTATTTGCTAAAAAAAGCAATGCTCCACCTAATGTTACCAATAAAAATGATAGAGAAGGTGGGTATTTGCTTAGATTAAAAAATGAGAATATCGTTTGCGTTAAATTGCCGTAATCTTTCCAAGGTAATATATTACCGTAGCTATTTACACTTCTTAGTATTACAAAGAGTAAAAGGGCAGAAATGCCAATGATATTAAATAGTTTCCTGCGTTTGGAGGGTTCAAAAGTAGTGTTATAATATGAACCAAACCAATAACCCAATGACATCACCGCCACCCATGGTATGATAGCATAACCGACTCTAAATTCATGGTCTGCTGTTGTTAAAAATGGTTTGCGCTCGTGCAGAAATGTCCATAGGATATTATCGAAGTGAATGTTATCCAACAAATTATGCCCAAAAATCAATAAACAACTAAAAATAAGTATTACTTTTTTTGGAAGATGTAGGAGTGCAGCTAAAAAAATCATACTTATACCTAATGACCAAATAACTTGAAAAGCAATCAGTCTAAAAGAAATATCAAAACACCAACCGAAATCCATAATTACCAGTTCTACAAAAACCAACCAAAGCCCACGTTTGAGTAAGAAAATTGATAGCTCATTTGGTGATTTTCTTTTGCCAATCATAAAGGCTGAAAGCCCTGCCAAAAAACTAAATGCAGGGGCACAAAAGTTGGTGAGAAATCTTGACAAAAAAAGTGGAATGGTAGTGAGAGCTGGGTCGGTTGGGTCAAAAAAGTAGGAAGAATAATGAAAATAATCCCGCACATGGTCAATCGCCATTATTACAATTACTAATCCTTTTAAAAGGTCGAGTGATTCTATTCTGGGTTTTGTGATTGTTTTCATAAATTAATTCAAAATATATTTTATTTTTCCAATTACCAACAAAAAACTAAAATCAGAAACACATGTAGGACAAAGCCCTATGAAAACTGTCCGAAGGTAGGGTTTTGTTTACCGAAGGAGTTTTGCGAAAAAGGATATAGTTTCTTTTATCAAATTTATTAATATGTACTATTGCACTTTTATGTTTACTCTTTCAAGCTTTTTTAATCAACTTAATTTCTTTCTCATACTAAAGTTTTATATTCAACTTACTTAAATTATTCTATTTATCGCGCTATTTGATGTTTGTATTCATCAAGTATTCTAGTCTTTTTTTTGACTACTATTCAAAAAGAAAACAGTTTTCGACATGCGTCCAATTGGAAGATTATTTATAGGTTAAAATACCATCATTAAGGGCACTTTTTTTGAACATTTTTTTGTCGTAAAAATAATTTTGTTCTATTTTCCAAGGCTTTTTGTCTCCCATTTTTGGCAAGCTTTCAATGACTCTCATCACATAACCTGGGTTAAAATCAAGGAATGGTTTTAGGACCAAATTAGGGTCATTTTGGATAGGCATACATTGTTTATACCCATTTTGTTCCATGTATTTTATGAGCCTGCACGTATATTGATTGGTCATATCACATTTCAATGTCCAAGAGGCATTGGTATAGCCGAAGGCGTACGTCATATTTGGAATACCGTCAAACATAACGCTTTTATAACAGACTTTTTTAGTAAAATCCACTTGTTCTCCATCAATTTTAAACACAATATTGTTAAATAATTGCCCATTCAAACCTGTGGCTGTAACGATAATATCGGCATCGAGAAATTCGCCAGATTTCAACATAATTCCTTTCTCGGTAAATTTATCAATATGGTCTGTTACAACAGCAACTTTTTTCGTTCTAATTGCTTCAAAAAGATCACCGTTTGGGACAACACATAAACGCTGATCCCAAGGATTATAGCTGGGCTTAAAATGTTTATCAATGTCGAATTCCTCCCCTAATTCTTCAATTAAGAGTTTGCGTAATAATTTTTTCATTGTTTCTGGAAAAGACCTAGAAAAAGCATAACTAAATCGCTGATACAGTATTTTGCGAAAACGATTTATCCGAAAAGCCATTTTTTTAGGTAGTAGGTTATTAATCCAAACAGCCAATTTATCAATATCTGGTTGGGCTACCACATACGTCGGGCTACGTTGAAGAAGGGTAACATGAGTAGCTTTTTTTGCCAAATTGGGTAGGATGGTCATTGCCGTTGCACCACTACCAATTACCACTATTTTTTTGGCAGTATAATCCAAGGTTTCGTCCCATTTTTGAGGATGCACAATTGTACCTTTAAAATTATCTTTTCCTGCAAAAACGGGCGTATATCCACTTTCATAATCATAATACCCCATGCAAAGGGAGAGAAACGAGCATGTGATAGTACTCGGAATCGCTGAATCAGGATGCATTACACTCAGTGACCAAGTGGCTGTTTCCGACGACCAGGAGGCATCGAGTAATTTATGTTCAAACCGAATATGCTTGTCGATGCCGTATTGTGTAACTGTTTCTTCTAAATATTGGATGATGTCTTCCCTAGGGGCAATACTCTTTGGGTTGGTCCAGGGTTTAAAAGAAAATCCAAACGTGTACATATCAGAATCGGAACGAATACCGGGATAACGAAATAAATCCCAAGTACCCCCAATGTTTTTTCGCCCTTCCAATATCGCATAGGTTTGGTTGGGGCAGTCGGTTTGCATAAAATAGGCAGCACTAATGCCCGAAATACCCGCACCGATAATAATTGTATCGAAATAGGTAGTATTCATTATTTTAGTCTTGTAATAAAAACATTTCGTAAAACAAATTTGATTTTCAGATCACAATTAGTGAATATACGCACTAAAAATATATTTTACCCTGTATACTATATTTCACAAATAACTCAACCACCATTTTTCTTTGTGTTTGGTTTTATAGGTATCATACCATTTACATAAAGGATACAAAGCGATAATTACTCCTGCCCAAACAGTATATACCCCTGCCAAACCAAACCCCTCCCCAGGAATAATATATAGAAATGGTAAATTTTTCATGGAAGCAATTGCTTTTTCTGTACTGTTCCCTTGCAAATAATAGGCAAGCATTAAAAGAAAATGGATCAAGTAAAAATGAATGATGTAATAAAAAAAGGCGGTT
>DAIQBE010000240.1:0-5463 GCA_036781325.1 Leadbetterella sp.
CATTTACAATAATATTATTTTTATTATAAATCTTATAATTTGTAAAATATTAATATTAAGTTTATTGTGGTGGATTGGTTGGTTTTATTTTGTTAGCCCAAGCGTTTAGGTTTTCTTCTAAAACTTCTAAAGGGAGGCATCCATTTTTTAAGATTTCTGAATGAAATTCGGACAATCTAAAATCTTTATTTAATTGTATGCTATATTTATTTCTTAATTCCCTAATTTTTAAAGCTCCAATTTTGTAGGAAAGTGCTTGACCTGGAATTGCCATGTACCTTTCAATTTCGGCAATTGCTCCTTGTTCGGATATAGCTTCATTGGCCATCATAAAATTTAAGGCTTCTTCGCGACTCCAGCCTTTGGAGTGCATTCCAACATCTACAACTAATCGAATTGCTCGATGCATTTCGTCACCTAATGCACCCATATATTGGTAAGGGTTGGTATATAATCCAAGTTCCTTTCCTAAAGATTCAGTATAAAGCGCCCACCCTTCTCCATAGGCTCCATACCAACTAAAACGCATAAATTTTGGAATTTTTTGATTTTCCTGTTGTAAAGAAACCTGATAATGATGTCCAGGAATAGCTTCGTGTAAGAATAAGGATTCCATTCCAGAAGTAATATTAAAAGTTTTAGCATCAGGAATTGGCACATAAAAAACCCCAGGACGAGTTCCATCAGCAGTTCCTTGTAAGTATTCAGCGCTGGCGGTGGCTTCTCTAAAAGCCTCCGTTCTCCTTATTTCAAATTTAGTTTTAGGAGTTATTGAAAACATTTTAGAAAGGTTAGGTTCAATTTTAGATTGAATAGTTCTAAAAGCTTCCAAAACTTCTTCAGGAGTTTTAAAAGGCATTAGTTTTGAGTCATTTTTTAAACTTGTAAAAAATGCATTCAAATTTCCTTTAAATCCAACTTCAGATTTAACTTTTTCCATTTCTCTTTTAATCCTATCTACTTCAGATAATCCGGTTTGAAATATTTCATTTGGCGACTTCAAAGTGGTTGTCCAGGCGTAGGTCAAATAATCGTAATATTTTTTTCCATTTCTTACAAACATAATTCCGCTTGTAGGTCTAGAAACCTTCAAATACTCGGAAGATAAAAAATCTCCTAGTTTGTTATAGGTTGGATTTATTTTTTCGAGTATGGCTTTCTTATATTTTGCTGTTAAATTTTGTTTTTCTGAGGCTGAAAAACTAGCTGGAATGTTTTTTATTGGACTAAAAAATAGACTTTCTTCTACTGTAGATTTACTTAACTCTTTCATTTGAGGAATCATTTTCACTACCAAAGATTTTGGTAAAATCCATCCGTTTACAATTCCTTTTCTAAAATTCACGATGGCAGAATCTCCCCAAATTGAAAATTGGTCTACTCTTTTAAGCCAATTTTCATAATCTTTTACTGTTTTAAATGGCTGTGAAGCCTCTCCACTTCCTAATTGTGCAAACGTAAGGGGTAGGCCTTCAAATTGATTAAACGGCGTTAAATGTTTTGGAAAATTAAGGCCTTCTATTTCGGAATTAATTGAAAAACGGAGCGTATTATAAAATACTTTTTGATCTTCATTTAGGTCTTTTTCAACGAAATTATCTAATTCATTAGAATATTTATGATAAAAAATCAGGAGTTGATTTCTGTAACTTTCAGTAATATCTAAAGGTAACAAGTCATTAAATCTATGGTCTCCTTGTGAGGTTGCTTCTAAAGGGAAGAGTTTTAAGCGTTCTTCAAAATAATTTTCAAAAAGCAAATCCAGTTTCTTGTTGTTTTTTGGATTTGAGTCACATCCCACAAAAAATAGCCCGCAGCAAATAATAACTAGTATTTTTTTAAACATGATTTTATTTTTTTCTTGTATCTATAATTGAAACTATTTTCCAGGAAGTATCAGTTTTTATTAGAGTGAAAACGTTTGTTCCAAAATGGCTTAATTTACCATTAATGTAAAATTCATAAGGTGTCCAAGCAACAGCTAAAGCCTCATCAATATTTATTTGATAGGAGAGTAATCTTTCTTCTAGGGTGGTATTTGGTCTTACTGTTCCAATGGACGTAATAAAATTTTGAATCTTATCCTTTTTATATACCGAAGGTTGGCCTGCTTTTATACCCACTGTTTGTAATGTGCATTCTGGATCTAGTACAGTTTTTAATAGGGTAGAATCACTTAATTTCATTGCTTCAAATACAATATTTATAGTATTTTTTATTTGAATTTCTTGATTGGCTTGCCCAAAAGAGTAATTTAAATTTAGGATGAGAAATATAAAGAAAACATTTTTCATAAAATTAATTTTTTTATATGGTTAAATAATTCCTAGCTCTTATGATTAAATATTTTTGTTAATTTCTCAAAAATTTTGAATTCGATTTTTTGAATTAATTATGAATCAAAATTGAATTGTTTCCTTTTATGAGTTTTAAATATACAATGACATTTTTAAAAAGTTAAATTATTTTTAAATTCTCCATTTAAAGGAGTATTTGTCTATTGCCCTCATAGTGCATAATATTCCTTCCAGGTGATCATATTCATGTTGAATTAGTTCCGAAATATCATTTTCAAAGGTTTCTTCCTGCGGTTTCCAGTTTTGATCTAAATAGTTTACTGTTACTTTTTGGTGCCTTTTGACTTTTACAAAAAGCTGTGGGAAACACATACAATCATCCCAAACTTCCATCATTTCTTGACTCAAAAACGAAAATGTTGGATTTATGAAGATTTTTGGCCCCGAGATGTTCATATAAATTAGTCGTTTCATAATTCCTAATTGTGGGGCTGCTATAGCCCTGCCAAAATTATATTTTAATCGAATTTCTTTCATTACATTATGAAGATCAGCTGTCCATTCAATTATCTTGTCTAATTCTGACTCAACAATAGGCTCAGATTTCTCATATAATTTGGGGTTTCCTAATACTAAAAGGTCAGAGATGGTTTTCATTTAAAAAAAAATGTTTAAACGGCTAATTTAAACATTTTTTATGGAAGAAAAATTGTCAGAGTATTATATTGATTTCCTAACATTTACAGCAGTAGCACCTTTTGGTCCCATTTCTACTTCAAAGCTGACGATATTATTTTCTTTTACTTCGTCTTTCAAATTGTTTACATGGAAAAATACACTTTGTTGCGTTTCCAAATCTTTAATAAAGCCAAAACCTTTAGCGTCGTTATAAAATGAAACCACACCTTTTCTTATGGAATCTACAATGTCCAAATCACTTCTTTTTGGAATACTTATTTCCATTTCACTTAGGCTAACTTTTCTCTTTTTTGTAGGATCAGGCGGAATACTTGTAAGATTGCCATTCTCATCTACATACATCATCATATCTTCGAGATTACTTGTCTTCTCTACGTCTTTTTTATCAATACGTTTTTGTTCTTTATCTTTTCTCTTTTTTTCTTTTTTGTTTCTTACTTCTTTTTTATTGAAAGTTTCTTGCGATTTGGCCATATTAAGAACTAATGTTTATTGTTAATAGATTTTAATCAAACAATGACTAAAATTTTTAAGAGGTAATGGTACAAAAGAATAACCTAATTTCGATAAATTAAATTACATTTTATGTAATCCTTTTTTTATTGATTTCGAAATCTGTCACATCCGGTAAAAATATTTTAATACTATTTTTATGGATAAATTGAAAAAAATACTAAAAAGTAGAATCGTAATTTGTAGTAAATACCTAATAATCTGTAAATATAGGTATTTTTTGCCATAATATACTATCTGATTTAGTTAATTTTGTTTTAATTGGAAGTTGGCTTGTCTACACCAAACAAAGTCAATTTTGGTTTGGTTTTCATAATTGACATTTGATAAAAAAGAGAAATCTCCTAAAATAATAATAACTGATTTTTTATTTCTCAAAACGTTTTTTTTACAATTCCATCTCAATACCATTTGTGATTTTTATTTTTGGACAGAAAAGAATTAAAGAAAATAAAAGAAAAAATGGTATAAATATTTAAGTATTTGCTAATTTTTTAGTCAAATTAATTTTTAGTTAGTGGCACTTTAGGTGATTCTTTTTTTAATAAATTTATAGAAAAATAAATTAAATTATTTTAATGGATTTTATTGTGTAATTCTACGTATTAGAATTTAATTATTTATTGTTAATGAATTGGATTTGTAAATGTTGAAATGGGTTCTTGTGGAACCATAAATAGTATATCATCAAGATTTTATACCTATTTTTTTGGGGGTAAAGGAAATAAAACGCTCGTTTTTTTCTTATATTCTTGATAGCGTAAATTGTCTTTTTGTTTATTTTCAAGTAATGGAATGCCGGAAACATAAATGATTAAAATGCTAATTGTCAAAGGGCTAATTAAAAAGAAAATACTGTTTTCCAAAGGTACAATAATGGTAAATATACCCCACCACATCATTATTTCGCCAAAATAATTTGGATGACGGGAAAACCGCCACAGACCCGTTTCTAAAATACCCTTACTTTTTAATTTTAAAAATTGAGATAATTGAAAGTCACTAACTGCTTGAAAAATAAAACCAATTAACCAGATTAAAATCCCCAAAAATGTAAAAATTGAGAATGATTGAATTGTGGTTTTTGCTACTAAAAAAACTGGGCATATTATTATAAGAAGTAGTAATCCTTGCAATAAAAATACCTGCAAATAGGATCTTAAAAGAAAATTTTCACCCCATTCGTTTCGCCATTTTAAATATCTAAAATCTTCTTTTTTATTTTTATTTCTTAAATATATATGAATACTTAATCTTAAGCCCCACAGAAATATGAGTCCATAGACCAAATATGCAATTATGCCATTTTTTTGTGTAAAATATAAATAGGAACATATTAGAATATATCCTAGGCCCCATGCAATGTCAGCAATATCATTTCTGTTTTTATAAACTGCAATCCAAAACCATATTGTGCTGTAAATAAGGATGATAATTGAACATTTTAAAATCAAAAGTATCATATTAAGCTATCCATTTTGTAATAAAAAATCCAGAAACGCTTACGATCATAGTTAAAAACATTCCCCATATAATATCTATAAAAACAATGGGTAGTGGCCAGTTTTTTAAGGTTGCCAAATTAGTTAAATCGTAAGTTGCATAAGTAATAATACCAAAAAAAGCTCCCCCTATAATTGCTTTTGAAATGGAATCTTTTTCTATAGCTGGTAAAATACAAAAATAAAATATGCCTATAATAAACAACAAATAGAATAGTATGGCAGCAGTCCAATTGACTTTATCGTTTAAAAAATTAATTAAGTATTTATTGTATAAATCTTTGGCTATCAATCCTAGCCACAACATGTCTAAAATAAAAAAGACTATAGTGGTAAGCAAGTAGCAAATGATTAATTTTGGAAGTGACATATTTTAATTTCTTTTTTTGCCTTTTAATAATAATATTAGGTATAGGGACTCAAATAGTTTGTTTTTGTAAACTATTATAAAT
>DAIQBE010000241.1:0-5447 GCA_036781325.1 Leadbetterella sp.
TTAACAAATTTAAAAGGTAATATAAAAGCCAACACCAGTGGTGGAGGCATTAATTCTGAAAACATTAATGGAAGTCTGAATATTGCAACATCTGGAGGTTCTATTCAACTAGTAAAAATAACAGGAGATGTAGAAGCCAGAACTAGCGGGGGGAATATTAATGCCGAAATAATTAAAATGGGAAAAGTAGTAAGACTTTCAACAAGTGCAGGAAATATAAGAGCTAATTTACCATTTAATCAGGGAATGGATCTAGATATAAGTGGTTCTAGAATAAAAAGTGAGAAATTAACCAAAGTCTCTAACAATCTTAAGTCGGGGAAAGTGAAAGGCAAAGTAAATGGCGGAGGAACAGCCGTTAAAATAAATGCAGGAATGGGGACAATTACTATAGATTAATACCTAATAAAAGGATGCATTTTTTTTAAAATGCATCCTTAATTTTTAATTGAACCTATATTTCATCCCATAATTTATACCTAGCATCGATGGTCTAAAACTTAAATCACTATTTTTTGAAATCCCAGAACTAATAGCATGTTGGTAATTTGACCCTAAATTTATCTGCCATTGAGAGCCTAATTCATAATTTAATCTTAACCCTCCTAGCCCACTTAAACTTATAAAATTAAAGTTGGAATTGGTTGAATTCAAACTTGTATGTTGTGAGTTAGTTCCGCTGAACTTATTGTTCAATAAAAAATCATTGGAAAATCCACCCAATAATTCAATTCCAAAAGATTTGTAGAGTGGTAAATTAAAAGTCAATTGTATGGGGATATTTAGGTAATTATAGGTTTGTCTGTTGATTTCGTTTAGAGAAATAATGGTTTGATTATCGCTATTGGATTTGATGTAATTCGTTTGAAAAAACGAATTAATTTCTCCACTTTTTTCATTAATACTATATACATTTGAATTCATAGATGAACTACCTCTTAATAGCCTTACACCACTTTCCCAACCAATTTTTTTTCCTATTTTTTTTCCAACATTAAAGCCAAGATTTAAAGATCTTCCAGCATTTATTTCATTAATAGGTCTACTACTTTGTAAAATGTCAGCAACAGGATTAAAATTGGAAGTTGATGTCTCTGATTGCATTGATTTTAAACCAAATGCGGTATTTGCATCGTTTCTAGCGGAGGCTATGGCATCTCCATTAAAGCTATTAGCTACATAATTTGGGTTAAAAGGGGCAAGTCCAGAATTAAATCCTACATAAATCTTTTCTTTTTTGATTTTTGTTTCTGCTATTTTCTCCGGCGAATCATAAGCTAACTTATTTCTTGTCAAAACAAAACGATTTTTAAAAGGCTTGAATCCTTTATTTTGAATTTTTTCATAGCTTAGATTTGATGAGGCTATTGCATTCTCACTTTCATTTTGATTATATCCTATTTTATTAATATCAAAAGCGGAGCTTTGTTTATCATTTATATATTTCGATCCAGATTTGTGCTCCGTACTTGAGATTTGAGTTTCAATGGAAGACAAAACTCCATTTTCATTTCTAATAATACGTTTTTGATTTTGAGCTAATTGCGAATAAATTAATTCATTTCCAATACTCAATTTTTGTTTTTCCTTCCTTTGAGAAAACAGTAAATTCTTACTATTTTCTGAACTTTTTTTGATTTCAAAATCGATACCCTCATTTGTAATATTCTGCTTATTCTCATTTCCCTTTTCTATAGTAGTGGGTAAAATAGAATTTTGGGAAAGGTTTTCTACCTCTTTTTTATTTATCTTATTGAAACCTATTAAATATCCTAAAGTTAAAACCAGCAAGGCTGCTATTCCAGTTTGAATAACATTCCTATTCCACCAAAAAAACGGAATAATTCGTTTTTTCTTCTTATCTAACTCTTTTTCAATGTTTTCCCATACCAAATCTGGAGGAAAATCAGAGGCATTTTTTAATGCCTCTTCCCATTGCTTTTCAAAAGATTTTTGTTCCGATTCCATAATTAATTCAATTCTTTTGTGGATTGCCTCCACTATAAATTCTTAAAGTCTCTTTATCAATTTTTTGCATCAAAAGTTGTCGAGCTCTTGAAAACTGGGACTTTGATGTTCCTTCTGTTATGTTCAACATTTCGGCTATTTCCTGGTGTTTGTAACCTTCTACCGCATATAAGTTAAAAACTGTTTTACAGCCTTCGGGTAATGTCTGGATAATACCATTCAAAGCTTCATAAGATAAATTCTCTAAGCCCAAATTTGAGGGAGAATCGTAGATAAACCCGGAATGTGTATCTATGTCTTCCATTTTCATTTGTCCATTCTTTTGAATCGCTTTCAAAGCAGTATTAATTACGATTCGTTTTAACCAAGCCTCTAATGGGCAGTCGAATCGAAAAGTATCTAAATGTCTAAAAATTTTAATGAAAGCATCTTGCAAAACATCTTGAGCATCGTCTTTATCCTTCATATATCGCCTTGCTAGGGCAAACAATTTTCCTGCAAACAGTTCATAAAACTGCCGCTGAGCCGCCCGATTATCTTGAATACAGGCCTCTACTAATTGTTTTTCGTTAGACATATAAAAGGTCGGACTTGCCGAAGGGTAAACTTAGGAGTAATTTTAACGTAAAATAGTTGGAATTAGCGTTTATAAATAGCTAGAAAATCTTCCATTATTTTTTCGTGCGAATATAATACGTTGCCGGAAGGCACATTTGGGGCGTCAATTCCTTGTTTTAATATTACTTTACTTTTAAAAATTCTTATTTCGTCATAAAGGCCTTCTTTAAAATATTGCCGAATTAAAGTTGGGCCACCTTCCACAAAAACACTATTTATGCCTAAAGAATTTAAACGTTTTAAGCCTTCGAGAAGAAAACTATCCTGATTCTCAATCTTAACAAAGTGTAGATTCCCATCGAGTTTTTCGACTTTAGCATTTAAAACGATAGTCTTTTGACTGTCTTCAAAAACTTTATATTCCTGCTTCAATTTAAGTTCTCTATCTATCAAAACCCGTATTGGGCTTTTTCCATTGGGCCAAAGCCTTGCATTTAATTGTGGATTATCATGTAAAATGGTGTTGCTGCCTACCATAATAGCATCTTCTTCTGATCGCCATTTATGAACAAGCAAATTAGAAACACTACTGGTAATCTTTAACGGGCTGCCGTCCTCATTTGCTACATAACCATCTGCAGTTTCTGCCCATTTTATAATTACAAAAGGCAATTTTTGTGAAATAGCTTTAAAAAACCTTTTATTTAATTCTAAACCTTCACTTTTTAACAAGCCAATCTCAACTTCAATACCCGATTCTTTAAGTTTCGTTAATCCCTTTCCGGCTACCAATGGATTCGGGTCAAGGACACTAATAAACACCTTTCTAACTTTAGATTTAATCAATAAATCAACGCAAGGTGGCGTTTTTCCAAAATGAGCACATGGCTCCAAAGTGATATAAACATCACTTTCTGACAAACACTTTTTGTCAATTACGGAATTAATAGCATTTACCTCTGCATGATTTTCACCAAATTGCATGTGATATCCTTCTCCTATAATCAAATTGTTATGCACAATCACACATCCCACCATAGGATTTGGGCTTACTCTTTCTTTACCAAGAGCGGCCAAGTCCAAGGCTCTTTGCATGTAAATTTCTTTCTCAAACATTGGCCAATCTAAAAGGTATTACCTCATATTTTTCCCAGACTCCTTCCACAATATAAGGCTCTGTAGCTAAATAATTTTGCAATTCTGAATCATTTTCAAACTCTAAGACTAAAGCCGAACCTTTCATTTGTTCTTCCTCATTCAGTTGGGCACCGCCAAAAATAAATTTTTTAGATTCCTTGAGTTTTTTTACAAGAGCCAAATGTCGAGGTCTTACTTCCATTCGTTTTTCTAGTGCACCTGGGGTGCTAGGGTCTGACCCTAAAATTAGGTATTGAGGCATACTTTTCTTTTTGTTCAAATCTATAAAAAAAACCTCAATGAACCGAAATTCATTGAGGTTTTTACTATTTTTTTAACTTTAATTAAACTAATACGGCATTAGAGTCAGAAACACGCTCCATGCGTTTACGCTCATTTTCATCAAGAAATATCTTTCTCATTCTAAGCGACTTAGGAGTTACTTCAAGGTATTCATCTTTTTGAATATATTCCATACATTCTTCTAAAGAGAAACTAATTTTTGGGGCAATTTTCACGTTATCATCCGATCCAGATGCACGCATGTTAGTTAATTTCTTCGATGTCTGAAGGTTTACAACAATGTCGTTTTGACGATTATGCTCTCCAATTACCATTCCCATGTAAATATCTTCGCCTGGATCAATAAAAAACTCCCCTCTATCTTGTAATTTATCTATGGCATAGGGAACAGCCGGTCCGTTTGACATAGAAATCATCGAACCATTACTTCTGCCGGGTATTGGCCCTTTGTAAGGCTCATAATCTTGAAATCTATGGTTCATAATGGCTTCACCTTGTGTAGCAGTAAGCACATTTGAACGTAAGCCTATTAAACCTCTGGAAGGAATTTTGAATTCTAAGTGCTGCAAATCTCCTTTCGGTTCCATAATTAACAATTCCCCTTTACGTTGAGTGGCTAATTCTATTACTTTACCTGCAGTTTCTTCTGGTACGTCTACCACCAATGTTTCAATTGGCTCCAATTTTTCTCCATTCGGACCATCTTTGTATAAAACTTGAGGCTGACCCACTTGTAACTCGTAACCTTCTCTTCGCATAGTTTCTATCAACACAGAAAGGTGAAGAATACCACGTCCAAAAACAATAAACTTATCTTCTGAGTCACCTTGTTGAACTCTCAGTGCAAGGTTCTTCTCGGTTTCTTTCATTAATCTTTCTCTTACGTGGCGAGAGGTAACAAATTTTCCTTCTTTACCAAAAAACGGAGAATTGTTAATTGTAAACAACATATTCATGGTAGGCTCGTCAATAGAAATCCTTTTCAATGCTTCTGGATTTTCAAGATCTGCAACCGTATCACCAATTTCAAAATCATCTAAACCCGTAATGGCACAAATTTCTCCTGAACTTACACTGTCAACTTTTACTCTTCCTAATCCTTCAAAAATCTGAAGTTCTTTGATTTTCATCTTTTTTGTAGAACCATCAGACTTACATAAAGAAACTTGCATTCCTTCTTTCAAAGTACCTCTGGCCACTCTTCCGATGGCAATTCTACCTACAAAAGAGTTATAATCTAAAGATGTAATTTGCATCTGAGGTGTACCTTCGAATGTTGGAGAGGCAGGAATAAATTCAATGATAGCGTCCAAAAGTGGGGTAATATTATCGGTAGGAACTTTCCAATCAGTACTCATCCATCCTTGTTTTGACGAACCATAAAGACAAGGAAAATCTAATTGATCTTCTGTTGCATTAAGATTAAACATCAAATCAAATACACTTTCGTGAACTTCGTCAGGACGACAGTTTTCTTTGTC
>DAIQBE010000242.1:0-5440 GCA_036781325.1 Leadbetterella sp.
TTCTCAGCATAATTCAATTTAATTTCTTGAACCAAACTATCTTTAGAAAGAATAGTCCCTTCCACAGCAGCACCACAATAATCACAAACACATACTTTAGAAAAAGGGCCTTTTTTATTTATTCTATCCAATGGAAATTCATCTTCGGAAAATCCAGCTTTTACAACAAAACATTGAGCTGTACAAAGAGTCATTTTTTTACCCAAATAAACATTTTGGTATTTTTAAGTAAAAACCAAAAGCCGCAATTATTATAAGTCTTTTTTAGGAATTTTATTGAAAACTTTAACATTAATGACAACACTGTTTGCTAAGCTATTTTGTTTATTTGGTATAAATTCTTCATAGCTTATTTCAGCATAATAGGTATTATCACTATCCATTATTTCATAGGGAAACTTTTCCTTTACCATTAATGGGGCACTTAAAATCTCACCATTAACGTTTGTACTAAATAAACACTGCCCAGTTGATAAATCGATTATTTTTATTGCTTCAAAAGTAATTCCATATTTTTTTTGCAAAATAAAAGAATTGGATGGATCTAAATTGGACTCTTTTCCATCTTTGGGGAAAATGGTTGAATTAAAAGAAATAATAGATTTTGAAGCTTGTCCAAAAGAATATGAATTGAAAAGCAAGAATATAATAAAGCAAAAAACATATTTTCTTATTGTAAAAAAGGACTTAATCTTCATCCTATCTACCAGATGAAAATCTGAATAGTTAATGTACCTGCTAAAAAGAAGGATTTTTTGAGATTTTGGCAGTTTTGAGGGATTCAAGGTTTGCAATATTTAAATTGTAACTTATTAAATATTTTACAAAACTAGATTCTTTTAGGTAGTTGTAAAATACCCCATTTGGGGTATTTTAGTATTTATCAAACCGCTTGATTATGAGACAGAAAGAAACTGTTTACTTCCTCTTGATATCTTTTGTATTCCCATAAGAAGGGACTTCGAACTTCTGCCAAGTGGCTGGCATTCCAAGGATTAATATAAAGCTGGTACCTTAATCCATAATTATACATTACTTCCCTAAAAGCTTTAAAGCCCATGTGTTCATAAAATTTTAACAATCGGGATTCACATTCCATTAATGCCAAGCTTGAACCTTCTAAAAGGGCTTGTTTATATATTTGAGTTATCAGTCCATAGGCCGCTCTACTATTTCTATACGCTGGCAGAACCGCTAGCCGGTCAGATAATCCTATTTTGGACTTTGAGATTGGCATACTTAGTCCCCAATAAGCTTCTATTTCTGAGTTAAAATGCACAAAAGTGCACCTAACAGTTCCTAAAACTTGACCCTCTTTTTCTACATATAGAACCGTAGCTTCTTTGTCAATATTTTCTTCATTCTCAAACAAATAATCTTTGCCCAATTCTTTAAAATTTACCAGATACCTAAGCTCTCTTACAGCTTTCAATTCTGTTTCTGTTTTGGCTATTTTTACATTCATGGCTTTAAATAAGTTTTCCAGTGATTATCCAATCATATATAGTGTTGGCATATAGCCAAGTAGCTCTTTTGGCACCTTCTAGAATTTGAGTTTGATGTAGTTCTGAGAAATATTCATTGGCTAAGACATCTAGGATTTGAGCCCCATGAGGCAGTTCTTCGTGCATGTGCACCAGAGTGAAAGAACTGTTTCTTTTATTTATGAAATCGGCTTCTGCAAATAAATCTTTAATTATGGGAGCAGCATAATTTCCAATATTTTCTAAAATTGCGGTGGCTCCAAGACGTTCCATTGGTTTGACAGGCAAGATAGCTTTTTGATAGGCCCACCATAGTTCCACTACAAATGGCATACTCCCAGTTTCACTGCCAAGTTCTTTGAGATCTTTTTCCGCCAATTTATAATGCATTTCTTCTTCATATCCGAAGTTCACCAAAAACGGCCTCAGCTTCTTATAGGGCCGAGTGTCTTCATGTGCAGCCATGGCCAAGAATGTGTTTTGAACTCCCTTTGTTAGATGATATTGAATTTGTAAATATCTTATGTACTGTTCTATTTCTAGACCATTCCAAAGATTATTGGTGAGCTTGTCGGCAAAAAGTATGTTTGCTTTCTGAACAATGCTTTCTAAGGCCTCTACAAATGGAGCCATACCTACAGGTGAGGTTTTTAATAATTTTGGGCTTGCTAACATAATATTGAAATTTTATGATGAAACTTTCACTTCGGTTATGTTTCCTTCGTGATTTAACACTTCAAAATAACGACAATTATGTTTGGCTTTTTAGCCCCAAAACACCCATTTCAAAAGGGTATTTTATCAGGGTGTTTTTCCCGTTCAGAGTTTGAGTATGTCTTTTAGTTCTGTCACATGGGATATACCCAATTTGGTGTAAATATTCTTTCTATGGGTTTTGATGGTATGGAAACTGAGTCTAAGTTTTTCTGCTATTTCATTATTATTCAGCCCGTTGCAAATTTCTTTTGATATTTCGATCTCTCTTTCGCTTAGTTTAAGTTTGTCTCCAAATGCATCTTTTAAAATGGGAAATTGCTCGCCTTTAATTTTCATGAAACAAGTTCCTCCTTCTAAAACAGCATTAATTCCTTGTAATAATTCGTTGAAATCACAGTCTTTTAGCAAATACCCGTCCATACCTACATCCTTAGCATTTTGGAGAAAGGCGGCATGCTCATACATGGTGAGCATTATTATCTTTAAATGAAGGAAATCAACTTTCAGTTTTTTCCCAAGATCTATCCCATTGATGCCAGCCAGATTAATATCCAACAGAATTAATTGAGGAGATTGCGTTTGAATGGTAGAATTAATCTCATTCAATTCTTTTAAAGGGCCAATTATTTGATAATCAGTCTGTTTTAAAAGTAATTCTTTTAGACCCAATCCAAACAATTGGTGATCGTCAACAATTAAAATTTTAATTTCGCTCATGTGGAATTTCCAAAATTATTGTTGTGCCTTTTGAATTAGAATCAAAAGTAAGCACTCCTCCCATATTTTGAGCTCTGGCAAGCATATTTTTAATGCCTAATCCTTTATTATTTGAATGGATATTAAAGCCTATCCCATTTTCTTCAATCATCAGAGTTAGTTCATTTTCATTTTGAATTAATTGGACTAGAACTCGGGTAGCTTGGCTATGTTTTAATATATTTTGAATACATTCCGAAAGGATCCTATAGATATGAAGTGATGTATTTGGTTTTAAGTTTAAATTTCTAGTTTCTTCCATATATTCGAACTTGACCTTATCAGAATCGTTAGTTCTTATTAAATCTTTAATTGAATCAACTAATCCTATTCTTTCAAAATCTGGTGGCATCAATGCATGTGAAATTCTACGAAGGTCATCCCCAGATTTTTGTGTCAGCTCACGAATCAATAGTTCATCTTCTTTGCTTAAATGCGTAGCTATTTTTGATAAAATCATATTCTTTAAGCTTGCCAAAGTACCACCTAAATCATCATGAAGATCTCTAGCAATCCGTTTTTGTTCATTTTCTTGTATTTCTATTCGAGATTCTAACATTTCTAATTCGGTTTTCAGCAATTTGGCCTGAATTTGTTTACTTAAATAACGCTCTCTAAAAATTAACGCAAAAAGAATGTAGAGCATTTCCACACATATAGATATACGAAATGCTTCAAAAAACGAATCGGGAACTTCAATTATTCCAAAAACATTGGTAAGACCTTCTATCATGCCCGAACATATGAGAGGCATTGCCATAAAGAAGTAGATTCGAGTTAAAAAACTTCTTTTGAAATTCACGAGAAGATACCAAATAAGGTAAAAAATAGTAATTAAGAAAAATGCCAATTTGATATAAAGCAATTGTTCAATAGCTGACCAAGCTGGGAATAATGATATAAAGATGGTGACTGCAAAAAGAACATCTATTAGCTTTGAAATAGGTTTGTTACTATATTTCTGCTTTGGGTCAATAAATGATGTGCCAAATTTTACAAAAGTATACGTGCTGATAAAGATAAAAATATTGACAAAATAATTAATAACTACTGGATGGTCTTCTGTAAAATATGCAGGAGAAGAAATTCGGATAGTATAGAAAATTAAAAAGTTGACCGCATAAATAAGATAAAAAATTAAAGTACGTCTATCTTCTCTTTTCGAATAGAAAAGGTTATATAAACAATACAGAATGGCTGTTATTAAGGCCATGGTAACTAATCCATCATAAAAGAGGTAAGAATAATAGTGTTTATAAAACTGTTGTTTGTCGAAGAGATTTAAAGGCAACTTAAGCACCTGATATTCATTTCTAATTCTAAAATAAACGGTATCCAATGATTGAGGCCTAAGCAAAACTTGAAAGGCGTGTAAATAGGTTGGAAGTTCCCTATTTTGAATTGCCTTTCCCCAACCTGCTTCTTTTTTCTGCCATTTTTCAGCAACTTTATGATAAAAATCAACTTTTTCAAGGATAATCTGGTCAGTGCTTAAAATAGCGTTTTGATGCTGATTAGTATTGTTTTTCAAAACTAACCGAATCCATACGTTTTTCCTCAAATGGCCAAATCCAATTTTAGACCCTTTAAATTTATTGAATGAATTGCTGGTAATTATTTCGTCAAAAGCAAGTTTGTCAGTTCTATCAATTTGGTATGCAATAGATTGGACTGAAATTTTCTCAGGTATTTTATTTATTACTTGTTGTTTTTGGTATGTGCATGAGCTTAGAAGTGGCAAAATGAGGGTGATTTGCCAGAAATAGAAATTGCAACTTTTTTTTGCTTTTGGTGTAATAATTTTTGAGGGATTTGGTTCAAAATTAAACATTTAATATGGATTTATGACTTTTGGGGTCTTGTTTTTCGTAATAGGGTGTTTTTCACATAAATTTTTTGGTAGTTTTCATTACTTTTGAAAAAATATTTAAAGTATGAATTTGAAAATAATTTCTATAATTTTTGTTGTTTTATTATTAATATTTAGCTCATTTAAACCTCTAGGCAAAGGAATTTTTGATTTTTTTGAGAGTGAAAATAAATTTTCAATTTCAGCTGATCCATCAATTAGCCCTGAGAGTGCAAAATTAATGTATAAATTAGAGAATGATAAATTAGACTTAACTCCAACTCAACTAAATTCTGAAAAAATATTTTTTGATTATCGAAATCAGGATTTACATATTAAAAAGGATGTTTTAATAAGGCTTTTAGATAGAATAAAATCTATTGACTCATTAGGTTATTTTTATGTTTATTTTGAGATGCAAAAAAATAAAAGCACATACAATAATTTTTCAATTACATTAACTGGTTTAGGAAGGGATAAAAAGCCAATTAAAATTGATCCATTGTTTGTTGGTAGATATAATCCATCACTTTCTAGTAAATATAACTATTTAGATGTTATAAATAAATTAAACCAAACTGAAATGAGTTACTTTTATAAGCCATCAAATAATTTAGGGGGTGTTGTTTTTGAT
>DAIQBE010000243.1:0-5425 GCA_036781325.1 Leadbetterella sp.
AAGGTATGTACGGTAAAAAATACATGGGTACTGCACGAACCACTTTTATAATCGATGAAAATGGCCTTATTTCTGAAATTATTGAAAAAGTGGATACCAAAGAACATGCTAGCCAATTGTTATAAATACCCGTATATCTAAATTAAAAAGGTCTCAAACCACAGTTTTGGGACCTTTTTAATTTAAAGCAACCTTTATTAATTTATTTATGTAACCATAGAATAGACGTAAAATAAAACTTTTGAATAGTTTCATCGTTTTTTAATATCTTCATTTTTTTTGCTTGAACTAAATTTTTGTAGGCTAAACATTTTTATTTTAATAAATTTGTACAAAATTCTAATCAAAATTTATTTTTAATGCAAATCAAAGAACTTCAGGATATTGCCTCTCAAGTAAGAAGAGACATAGTTCGAATGGTACATGGGTGTAAATCTGGGCATCCGGGTGGTTCACTAGGTTGTGCTGATGTGGTAACTGCCCTATATTTTCAACAAATGAAAATCAATAACCGAAAAGGCAAAGGTGGTTTTATTTCTTTTAAAATGGATGGAATAGGTGAAGACCTTTTCTTTCTTTCCAACGGACATATTTCTCCCTTATTTTATTCTGTTTTAGCAAGAAAAGGGTATTTTGATGTGAAAGAA
Organism: Leadbetterella sp.; assembly: GCA_036781325.1. GTDB lineage: Bacteria > Bacteroidota > Bacteroidia > Cytophagales > Spirosomataceae > Leadbetterella. The sequence goes on from DAIQBE010000243.1 coordinate 648, forward strand.
TTGGTAACATTTAGAAAATTAAATTCCAGACTTCAAGGTCACCCAACTACCCATGAAGGTTTGCCAGGTATTAGAGTAGCTTCAGGTTCGCTTGGACAAGGAATGTCGGTAGGAATAGGTGCAGCTTTGGCAAAAAAGCTAAACGGGGATAAAGGCTTAATTTATGTCTTGATGGGAGATGGCGAGCAACAGGAGGGTCAAGTTTGGGAAGCTGCTCAATTCGCTCCACACTATAAATTAGATAATTTGGTTGGAATTATAGATGTGAATGGACAACAAATTGATGGTTCTACTGAACAAGTAATGTCAAACCGCGATTTAAAAGCCAAATATAAAGCTTTCGGATGGAGTGTTATTGATGTGAAAGAAGGAAATAATATGGAAGCCGTGGTGGCAGGTTTAAGAAAAGCCAAAAGGTTAACAGGGAAAGGAATACCAGTAATGATAATGCTCTATACAGAAATGGGAGCTGGAGTGGATTTTATGATGGGTAGTCACAAATGGCATGGAATTGCACCTAATGATGAGCAATTGGCCTCTGCTTTAGGGCAACTTAAATCATCATTAACTGATTATTAATCCCGAATTTATTAAAATGAAAAAATATACTTTTACAGAATCAAAAGACACGAGGTCTGGCTTTGGAGACGCCATGACAGAACTAGGGGAAAGCCATCCTAATGTGGTAGCATTATGTGCGGACCTAGTTGGCTCACTTAAAATTGCTCCTTTTATTAAAAATCATCCAGATCGTTTTATTCAGACTGGAATTGCTGAGGCCAATATGATGGGCATAGCTGCAGGTTTAACCATTGGTGGTAAAATACCTTTTGCAAGTACGTTTGCAAATTTTGGTTCTGGCCGTGTGTATGACCAAATCCGTCAGTCAATTGCATATTCAGATAAAAATGTAAAGATTGCGGTTTCGCATGCTGGTTTAACTTTGGGAGAAGACGGCGCAACGCACCAAATTCTAGAAGATTTAGCAATGATGAGAGCAATGCCAAACATGACCGTCATTAATCCGTGTGACTACAATCAAACAAAAGCCGCTACTAAAGCTATAGCAGATTTTCATGGTCCAGTTTATTTACGTTTTGGTCGTCCTGTGGTGCCAGTTTTTACAGATGCAAATCAAAAATTTGAAATTGGAAAGGCATGGATGGTAAATCAAGGCAAAGACGTAAGTATTTTTGCCACTGGTCATTTGGTTTGGGAAGCTATAAAAGCTGGGGAAATACTTGCTGAACAAGGTATTGATGCTGAAATAATTAATATTCATACTATTAAGCCTCTGGATACTTTAGCAATAATTAAATCTGTGAAGAAAACAAAATGTGTGGTCTCATGTGAGGAACATCAAGCCAATGGAGGTCTTGGAGATGCTATTGCTCAAACATTGGCAAAAAATTTCCTTGCTCCTCAAGAATATATAGCGGTTGATAATTCTTTTGGAGAATCGGGTACTCCTGAGGAATTAATGTTAAAATACGGTTTAAGTGCCAAAAATATAGTAGAAGCTGCATTACGGTCAATAGCGAGAAAACAATAAACCTTTTAAATCTCGAAGAGTCAAAGTCTTCGAGATTTTTTTATGAAAGACGAAGAAATAATTCTGTTGTTACAAAATCCTGATTCAGGAGATGAAGCCTTTAAAGCTATTTTGAAAAGCTATAAAGAAAAATTATACTATCATATCAGAAAAATAGTGATAGATCACGATGATGCAGATGATGTAACGCAAGAGACATTCATTAAAATATGGAAAAATTTAGACAAATTTAGGGGAGATTCTAAACTCTATACTTGGCTTTATAGAATTGGGACTAATGAAGCGCTAACTTTTCTGCAAAAAAAGAAAAGAGATATGTCGGTTTCACTTGATGACAATGAAATGCTAGTATCGCATTTAGAATCTTCTATTTCTGATACTTATTTAGATGGAAATGAAATAGAAATAAAACTTCAAAAAGCTATTCTTCAACTTACTGATAAACAAAGAGTGGTTTTTAATTTGAAATATTTTGAAGAATTGAAATACGAAGAAATTTCTGAAATTTTAGAGACCAGTGTTGGTGGATTAAAAGCAACTTATCATTTTGCTGTAAAAAAAATAGAAAATTATTTAGCAAAAAATTAAACCTTCTTACATTTTAAGTATCAAAGTCCCAGCAGTATGATTATATGAAATTAGAAGAAACTAAAATAAAGCACCCATTTAAAGCACCAACTACCTATTTTGAGAGCTTGGAAAGTGAAATAATTTCCCAAAAAAATATTGCTAAGCTCTCTAAAAATAATCCATTCTCAGTCTCTGAAAAATACTTTAATGACCTAGAAAACCAAATTATTTCTGAGATAAGCCTTCAAAAAATAAAAAAACCTTCAAATTTAAATGTACCTGTAAATTATTTTGAAAATTTAGAAGAACAAATTTTAACCGAAGTTAATTTACTTAAATTTAAAAAAGCTTCACTTTTCAAAAAAGAAGATACCTATTTTGAAGATTTGGAAAAGAATGTATTGAAAAATACAATAGAGGCAAACACCACTAAAACTAGCGTTTTTAAAAGATTTGGGATATTTTATAGAAGTGCAGCAGCAATCTTGTTGTTTGGAGCTATAGGTTTAATAATTTTTAATCAGAACAAACAAAAAGACCAATTTGCAGAAATTTCAAGTGCAGATATGTTGGCTTATTTATCTACCCAGACTTTATTAGAATCAGATATTACACCTGTTTTAGATGAAAAAACTTTAAATGAATTAAATGTAATTCCTATTAATAATGAAATATCGGAAAAAGATTTGCTTTTGTATACTAAAGAAAATGACATTTGAAATGAAATCTTATTTTATTGTATTTATGGTATTTGTTTGTGCTTTTACAGTAAAAGGCCAAAGAATAGAGGATCGCCAAGGGGGTGAAAGGATTAGGGCAATGAAAGTTGGAATGATTACCCAGGAATTAAAATTGAACGAAAATCAAGCTGAAAAGTTTTGGCCGATATACAATTCTTTTACCGAAGAGAAATTGGAAATTCATAAATCAATTCGTAGCCTTTCCAATAGAAACAACAATAAAGCAGCTTCAAATGATCAATTATTGCAAAAGCAAGAAGAAATATTAGATTTAAAACAAGATGAATTAAATCTTGAAAAAAGATATAGAGATAATTTTCTTAAAGTAATTTCCCCACAACAATATACCAAACTTTTGGAAACCGAAAGAAAGTTTAACCAGATGCTGCTTGAAAAATTGAAAGAGCGTCGAGAGAAAGATTGAAAATCTTATTAGTTTAATTTGAATATTTAAAATTTAACTGTATAAAATTTGCTTTTAAAATTTAAACCCTAATTTTGATTTAAAAACTATGGAATTTTGGGCGTTTTAGAATTTAATTTCAATTTGTTAAAAGAGGCCGCTCAGATAGCTGAAAATACAGAGATCAAAGACCCCATAAAGTTTTCTTTGAAAAATCCTTTGAAATTATCTTCGGATTTGCTCCGTCTTGTAGTAATACATGCTCATTTCAGAGCTAAAATAAATAAAAAAGTTAAGGAATGGGCAAATGTTAAAACATTAATTGCACCTCCAAAATTATCACTTGAGCAATGCTCCTCTTCATTTTCAGCAAATTATAAAAAAACGTTAGTGAACGGTTCTTCCGCTTTAGACCTTACGGGAGGTTTAGGAGTTGATAGTTATTTTTTATCTCAAAATTTCAAAGATTTTACTTACAATGAATTAAATCCACTCTTATTCGAAATAGCTAAATTTAATTTTCAACAACTGAAAGTTAATAATGTAAGTTTCTCAAATCTTGATGCTGAAATCTTTCTAAAAACAACCAATAAAAGATTTGATTTGATATATTTTGATCCAGCAAGAAGAGATTTAGAAAATAAAAAACTATTCAAGATAGAAGATTGTCAGCCCAATTTATTAGAATTAAAAGAATGGTTATTTGAAATTACTTCCACCATTCTGATAAAGTTATCCCCTTTATTAGATTTAAAATTAGCTATTAAAACAGTAAAAAATATTCATAATATTATTATTTTAAGTGAAAAAAACGAAATTAAAGAAATTTTGTTGATATTAAAACCTTTTGAAAATTATGATCCAAACATTAAATGTATAAATGAAACTACCCTCGGACAAATACAAAATTTCGATTTTAGATTTTCTGAAGAAGAAAATTGTAAGATCAGGTATTCTCTTCCAAGTCAATATTTGTATGAAGCCAATGCAAGTCTAAATAAAGCAGGAGCTTTTAAAGTGCTCGCTGAAAAATTTAAACTTCAAAAAATTGCCTCAAATAGCCATCTTTATTCTTCAGATATAGTTAATCACGAGTTCCCCGGTCGGATTTTTAAAATAATTAATCAAGTTAATTATGACAAAAAAAAGCTAGAAGCTGTATTGCCTACACTTAAGGCAAATATATCATGTCGAAATTTTCCATATAAGCCTGAAGAAATAAAAAAGAAAATGGGTTTAAAAGAAGGGGGAGAATATTATCTTTTTTTCTCAGAAAATCATTTGAAGCAAAAAATTGTTCTTATTTGTTCGAAAATATAGGTGACTTAATGCCATATTTGCTATTCTAAATTGTAAAAATTAAAAAAAATGAAACAAATTATACTCCTTATTTTTCTTTGCTTGTCATTTAGTTTAATTTATGGGCAAAACCCAGTATTTGTCGGTAAAAATCTCCATCAAAATGAAGCTAAAGTTTCCTTCTATTTACTGTTAAACCAAGATGAAAATGATC
>DAIQBE010000244.1:0-5411 GCA_036781325.1 Leadbetterella sp.
TCAAAGTCATATTGCTAGAAGTTATACCCTTTCATTCTTATTGGTGGTTTTAGCCACTTATTTATTCATTTGTATTATTGAAAGCCAAAAGCCCAGGAAAATATATTTTGTTTTATATACCTTGGTCATAGCATTAAGCTTAGTAAATCACTATTTAAATTTTCTGGTTCCTTTAGCACATGGCTTAACTTTTATTTTGCTAAAAAAGAACCTCAAAACTTGGATAAGCTTTATTTTCGCTGGTGTTTTTAATATATTATTGTTGTTTTGGTGGTTTAATTGGGGAGGAGGTCATACATCATTGGAGTTTTTAAAAGATAAGAATCATAAACATTTAATAATTGCTCAAAGTCAATCTAATTCAGCCGCAAGTTCAATACAGATTAGTACTCCTGAGGTTGTTGCTAAAAAAGGATTGGAATTATTTTTTGATTCTTCAGCACTGAGTCACGGCCTTTTTAAAGACTTAAATGGGGTTAAAAACTTTTTTATTTCTTTGTGTACCTTCTTGTTTTTTTTTGGGTCTTATTATTTTAATAAACGCCGATTATTTAAGTGGTCCATATTTTCATTAACACTTTTAATTAGCATTTTGGTTTTCTTTAATACCATAGCATTAGCAATTCTGGTTTCTAATTTTCTGTATTTTATTATTTATTTCACTTTTGTGTTTGTGTTTTTTAAGGGGAAACTTTTTATAAGTGAAAAAGCACTGGCTAGTATATCCCTTCTAATGCTTTTTATTCCGATTTTATTCGTTGTTTTTGATGCTTTTAGGAATGGCCATACCACCAGTTTAACTCATAGGTACATTGGTATTTCCTCTCCTTTTGTTGCTATTTTAGGAGGAATTGGAATTGAAAAACTCTTTAAAGAAATTAAATTCGCACCCTTGTTTTTGATTATTATTTTACCATTTCAATATAATTCCATTTCAAAAGAATTAAAACAGTTTTTTGATGATAAATCAACTAAATATGCTTGGTTTGACCCACCCCGTGTTCAAAACCCGTATTTATTGTTAGCCGAAAATGTCAAAAAAAACTATGTGGAAGGCGACACACTTCTTATTCCATCTGGGTTTAGGGATCTTTATGAACTTACTTTTGGCGTAAAAAAAAGAGTTTCCTTTAACGATGCACAATATTTAAATTTATATTTACCCAAGAATTCAAGAATTATTCAAAGAATAGAACCAAGTGAGATGAATAAAGTATTTTTGGTTTCTACAGACGGTACTAGGAAACTACTTTTTGATTTTGAAGGGTCTAAATACAGATATTAATGAAAATAAAGATTGTATTACCAGTTTTTAATGACTGGGAAGCGCTAAAGTTGCTTTTGACTCAAACTATTGAGATTTATAAAAATGAAAATTATCAATTTTCATTTTTAGCAGTAGACGACTGCTCCAGTGTACCTTTTCTGGCGGAAAACTTTAAAGAGTTTGATATAAAAGTAATTCATCTCATAAGTAATCAAGGTCACCAAAGGGCAATTGCCATCGGCTTGTCTTATTTGTCTGATAATCAAGATTATGATGTTGTAATTGTAATGGACTCGGACGGCGAAGATCAGGCTAAACATATTAAAGACCTTATCGTTAAAAGTTTAGATGCTCCAGAAAAAATAATTTTTGCACAAAGAAAAAAACGTACAGAATCAGTATTGTTTAAACTTTTTTATTTAATCTATAAATTTATTTTTAAAACTTTAACAGGCCATATTATTACTTTTGGTAACTTTAGTTTAGTGCCAATTTCAAAAATAAGAAACTTAGCTCATGTCTCAGAAATTTGGAACAATTATCCTGGAGGAGTCATTCGTTCAAGACTTTTGTTTGATTCTGTACCCTTGGATAGAGGTAAACGGTTAGCTGGAGAATCGAAAATGAATTTTAGCTCGTTAATTTTGCATGGAATGAGTGCTATTTCTGTTTTTTTAGATTTCACTGCAGTTAGAATATTAATTTTTGCTAGTTTAATGGTTTTATTTTCTATAGGAGGTTCAATAATTGTATTGTATTTGAAATTTATAGAACATCAAGCCACTCCTGGCTGGGCTTCAAATTTAATTTTAGCTTTTTTTATAGTTTTTATTCAAGGCTTTTTTATTACCTTATTTATTTTGTTTATGGTTTTAAGTTCGAGGAGATACAATAGTTTTGTGCCATATTTAGGGTATGAGAAATTTATAGATTTTGTTGAATAGTTTAAATTTGAAAATGGAAGATTTAAGTTTTGAAGATTATTTGATTCAAAAAAAAATAGATAAGAATCTTTTTCTTAAATATAAGCCACTCGTATATGAAGAATGGAAACAGTTGTTTCAACAAATACATCCTGATAGTTTTACAGCTCAAAAGAAATTTTTCATAAATTCTATTAGAAGGGAATTTCTATTGCCATAAGGAATAATTTATAATTATTTCTTTAAATTCAAAATTTAATAAATTTTTGAGCATCCATCTAACAAAATATTTGATTCATTTTTGTTTATAATTCATTTCAACTAACTTGCGAATATTTTTACAAAATAGCACTGATTTTATTTAATATTATGAATTTTCCTGAAGATTTAAAATACACTAAAGAACACGAATGGGTGAGGATTGAAGATGGTAATATAGCCATTGTGGGAATTACAGATTTTGCTCAAAGTGAATTAGGAGATATTGTTTTTATAGAGATTGAAACCGAAGGAGATGAATTGGCTGAAAATGATGTTTTTGGAAGCGTAGAAGCCGTTAAAACTGTATCAGATTTATTTTTGCCAGTTGCAGGTAAGGTTTTAGAAGTTAATTCAAAACTCGTAGATGAGCCAGAATTAGTAAATAATGACCCATATAATGAAGGGTGGTTAATTAAAATGGAAATCAATAATTTGGATGATTTAGGAGCTTTAATGGATGTAGTTGCCTATAAGGATTTAATTGGACATTAATTTTTAGTATGAAAGATTTAATTTTTATTTTATTTTATGGACTAAAATTGATAAACAATCTTTCATAAATTATTTATAGCCCGTTAGGGCTTTTTTTTTGGAAACTAATGAAAATATTAATTAGAAAAGGCATTATTGTAGATAGAAACTCTAACTTTCATTTAAAAAGAATGGATGTTTTAGTCGAGAATGGCTACATTGTCGAGATTAATGAAAATAGTATTGGAGTTTCAGGTATTGATAAAATATATGAAGCTGCTAACCTACATATTTCAATAGGTTGGTTTGATTTTTCTGTTCATTATAAAGATCCAGGAACGGAATGGCAAGAATCTTTAGACTCATTTCAAAACGCAGCCAAAAAAGGAGGATATACTGAAATAGTAGGGTTTCCAAATACAATTCCAATTGTACAAACTAAAGAATCTTTGGCTTATTTTAGAGACTTTTCTGAAAAGAGTATCGTGAAATTACATAATTTTGGAGCAGTCACCAAAGCATGTGAAGGAAAAGATTTCACTGATATGATAGACCTTCATTACAATGGGGCTGTAGGTTTTTCGGATGGAAAATATCCAATTCAGAGTTCTGATATTTTGCTAAAAACACTCCAATATTTACATCCAATAAACGCAATCTTAATTAATAAAGTAGAGGATAAATATTTAGGTTTGTTTGGTCAGATTCACGAAGGACTTGAAAGTACGAAATTAGGACTAAAAGGAATTCCTTCTGCAGCTGAAGAAATAATGATACAACGCGATCTAAAACTTTTGGAATATACCGGTCTCAAATCAGATTTGCCCATTTTGCATTTTTCTACTATTTCAAGTGCTGAGTCTGTTAATTTAATTAGAAAAGCTAAGAAGAAAGGTTTGCCAGTAAGTTGTGATATTGCCGCTCATAATTTAGCTTTTACTGAAAAAGATTTGAGTACTTTTAATACAAATTTAAAAGTTAAACCACCTTTTCGATCTGAAAATGATGTTTTGGCGCTAAAAGAAGGATTAAAAGATGGCACTATAGATTTAATTGTTTCAGATCATAATGCTTTAGATTCGGAACAAAAGAATTTGGAGTTTGATTTAGCAGAATTTGGTGTTATAGGTTTAGAAACCACGTTTTCTGTTATTAACATGTACGCTGATTTAAACATTGAAGAGATAGTTACCATACTCACAGAAAATCCTAGAAAAATCTTAAGAATGGAGATTCCGGCTATAAAAGTAGGAGAAAGAGCCAATTTGAGTCTATTTGACCCTAGTTTATCCTACGTTTTTGAGGAAAAAGAAATAGTTTCTAGGAGTAAAAACAGTCCTTTTATCGGAAAAAAATTAACAGGGAAAGCCTTAGGCATTTTACATAATTCATTAAATAGCTGATTAGATTAGATGAAAAAAATTATTTTAAGGCAATCTTTAATTTTTGGGCTTTTAGCTGGTTTTTCTTGTTTTTTGTTTTTTCTAACCATGTATAATTTAAAATCCAACCCTTTAAATTTTAGAAGAGCAGACCTAGGAATAAATATTATACTTATATGGGCGGCGATCTGGTATTTTAAGAGAAATAGGGGGGGGTATTTACATTTTTATGAGGCTTTTTCCATAGGATTTTTAACCAATTTGTTTGCTGCAATATTTTCCGGAATTTTAGTGTATGCTTTTATTGAATTTTATGATAAAACACCCTTTGATGTTTGGATATTTGAAGGAAAAGCGCTGATGTTGAAAGAAAAAGAGACTTTTAGTCGAATATTGAATGATGAAACTTTTAGAAAACAAATTATTTCTTTTGATAACCTAAAAACCTATCAAATAATTACAGATGAGTTAATGTTTAAACAAATAGCAATTGTTCCCATAAGTTTAATAAGTATGGCAATGAGAAAATTAAATATGTAAACCAATGGAAAAAGTATCTACCGCAAGAATCGCATTAAAATGGGGTTTAATTAATGGAATTCTATCAATTTTGTTAACAACAATACTGTATAACACACAAATTTGGGAGAATTTTGTAATTAGCCTTATGTTAAGTATTTCACTTACATTTTGTATTTTATTTTTTGCTTTAAGTGAGTTTAAAAGTTTAAATAATGGGTTTATGACTTTTAGTGATGGCTTAGGCCTGGGAACTTTGACTTTAGCAACAGGAGGCATTTTGGGTGTGGTCTATGATTTTATATATAAAAAATATATAGATTCAAATATATTAAGTTTACAGTTAGAAAAAGCTCAAGAACAATATGAGTCAATGGGAATGTAAGAAGAGCAAATAGATAAATCTATAGAAAAGCAATTCTTTCTAGCATTTCTAAACAACTCTTTCAAATACATCAAGCATATAGACTTCTCATATAAGCTTAACAACAATAATGTATTATTATGCTTACAAAATAATAAGTCATTAGAAACAATAGAGTTGAAGAATTGTCAAATAAATTTCCAAGGAGCTTCTTACATTAGCAA
>DAIQBE010000245.1:0-5400 GCA_036781325.1 Leadbetterella sp.
TAAATTTTCGCTGTTACTGTTTTCTTATCAGTTCTTCCTTTGGTGTAGGCGTCTTCAATACTGACTACATCGTCGCTATATACCACATCGCCAAACTTATTTACCAACTTAGAATATTGAGATGCTCTATGGAAACGAGCCTCTGCCAAATAAACGTCCAATTTAGCCTGAGATACTTTACTTTTGGTTTCGGCACTATTTAAGGCGGATATAGCACGATTTGCTCTAGCAATGGCCTTATACGAATTTCGCCACAAAGTTGTTGAAAAACCAGACTGGCTATTTACTGTTCCTGCTTTTATTTCTGAAAGAGCTTGGCGATAAAAGCCATCATCCGACAGAAAACTATTATTAGTGCCATCTTCGTCCCACTGCCACCAATCAATTCTGTAAAGGTCATTAAGTGCTAATTGAATTTCGATTTCGTTAGAATACCACTTTTCAGCAGATGGTTCTGCTAAAGGGTATAAATCAAGAGAGTTTTGGCAGGATGCTAATAAAATAAGCCCAATTACTGCACTATATATTTTTGCTTTCATTGTATTTAGAAATTAAGATTTAAAAACTAATATTAAAACCACCCATAACAGTTGTTACTGTTCCGATTCCCTCTGGATCCCAACCTTTAAGGAATTTATTTACACTTAAAATGTCGGTGGCATTCACATAAAACCTAATATTATTTGACATGATCTTTTTTGAAATTTTGCTAGGAACAGTATATCCCAAAGTGACGTTTTTCAAACGAAAATACCCCCCATTAAACAACCAAAAATCTGACATAGCCCTATTTAAGCCTTTGTTTGTTTCGGTAAATCTTGGATACTTTGCAGCCAAGTTTTGCTCTTTGGAGTTGTTGACACTCCAAGAATTACCCCCATCTAAATATACTGGAAACACACCCCAGTTTTCGGCATTATAGTCGGTGAAAGAAAGATTAGAAACAGCTTGATAGCCAATACCTTGAAAGGTTATACCCAAGTCAAATCCTTGGTAATCCAGCTTAATGTTACCTCCATACATCCACTGCGGTTGCGAACCACCCAATAAAACTCGATCGTATTCAGGTGATATTTTTCCATCAGGAACGCCGTTGGGGCCACTGATGTCGGTATATTTCATGTCACCTACCTTTACATTGGTACTCAACTTTGGAGAATTATTGACATCTTCTTGGGTTTGGTAGATTCCTTCCGAACGATATCCATACCATTCATCAAATTCACTTCCTAATTTTCTGATTCTATCACCCACAAATTCGGTTCCACCCAAGTCGCCCATTTTTGATTTGAATTGTGAAAGATTGGCTGATATTGAATACCTTAATTTTCCGATATTATTCGTCCAACCAAGGTCTAAATCTAGTCCTTTGGTAGTCATAACCCCAGTATTCTGGTTAGGATTATCAAAACCTACAAAAATAGGAATTTGTAATGCCAAGAGCATATCCTTTGTTTCTTTATAGTAAGCATCTGCCGTAAGTCGCAAACGATTTTTTAAGAAATAAGCATCAAATCCCACATCTGTCGAGACTGTTTTTTCCCAAGAAATATCTTTAATGGCGTATTGACTTTGAGCGGCAGTTTGTTGTGCAGTCACCAAATTGTTTTGAAAGAATAAGGCATTACTAAAGTTCATGATACCAATGGATGGGTAATTACCGATTCGTTCATTACCCAAAGAACCCCAAGATGCCCGCAGTTTAAGAAATGAAACGACTTCTTGTGTTTTCATAAAAGGCTCCTCACTCACTAACCAACCTGCTGATATAGAAGGAAATACTCCCCAACGATAGTCTTTATTGAAACGTGAAGAACCGTCGCGACGAACATTGGTTTGTAGCAAATATTTATCTTTGTAACTGTAGGTTATACGTCCAAAATAAGAACGATAGGCGGTTTCAAAGGCAGAGCCAAAGTTATCTCTAAATGCGGCAGGCCCTTGGTTGAGATAAGGATATGTATCAAAAAGGTACTGGTCACGGGATGCACCCATAGATTCGGACTTGGCATAAAAATTTTCGTATCCCGCCAAAAAAGTAAAGTCGTGTTTGCCAATAGTTTTGATATAGTTACCTAAGAATTGCGTAGTTAAGTTAATGTTTGTTGTTCTATTTTCGTCCAAGCGAGTTGTTAGCCCACCACTAATCAAAGTAGCCACAAACTGATTCGGGTCGTTGGAGGCATACGCATCAACTTTTCGATTAAATCTTTTTTGATTATTAAAATCAAAAATTGGTGCAAGAATAGCCGAAAATTTCAATCCTTCAATAGGTTTAATGTCCAAACCAATTCTACCACCTATTTGATTAAAATTATTTTCGTCTGTACCACCATATTTGACTTTGGCATAAACATTTTCTCCCGCTTTGCCATCTGCAATTCTACCATCGGCCCAAATTGCAGGATAAATGGGTGATGAAATCCTCACTCTTCCTAATGGGTCATTTGCAGTAGGATCAGTAGTATTGGTTCTTTTAAAATTAAAATCAACTGTACCACCAACATATTTATTAATAGAAAAATCGTTGTTTGAACGCACAAAAATCCGTCCATAGTCTTTATTTTCGTAAAAACCCCCAATTTTTTCATAACGTACAGAAGCGTTTGATTTTACGAATTTGGAGCCACCAATAATGCTTATGCTGTGGGCTTCACGTGGGGCTCTTTGGTTAAGTGTCAAAGACATCCAATCAGTATCTGGGTATCTGTCAGGGTCAGTTAGGTGTTTTTGATTATAATTGGTTACTAAATCTTGACTAAACGTTGGAAATTTGTTAGCCCCATTTCCAGCATCATTCCAACGAAGTTCATTTACAAGTTCCATATATCGTAATGAGCGCATGTAATCGGGTAACTGTGTAGGAGTATCAAAACCATTTTCGTAGCTGTATTGAATAGATGCTTGATCATTTTTTGCTCTTTTGGTAGTAATCAAAATTACACCTGAAGCAGCTCTCGAACCATAAATTGAAGCCGAAGCAGCATCTTTTAAAACTGTAAGCGATTCAATATCATTTGGGTTTACTTGGTTAACATCGGCTACTGGCACACCATCAACAATAACCAAAGGGTTAGAATTGCCAATGGTAGTAATTCCACGAATTCTTATAGTAGCACCTCCCATTGAACCATTGCCACCATTACGAGTAACAAGTACTCCGGACATTGCTCCTTGTAAAGCTTGTGATACTTGAGTTTCTTTTCGCTCCTTAAACATATCACCATTGATAGTTGAAATAGCCCCTGTCAAATCTTTCTTTTTCTGAACACCGTAGCCTACCACTACAACTTCCTCAAGTGATTTAGTATCTACTTTTAATATTACATTCAAATTTGTTCTATTTCCAACTAGAACTTCTTGTGCTTGATAGCCCACAAAACTAAATACCAAAACAGCCTTATCATCTGGTACAGTGATTGAATACTCGCCGTTTGTGTTAGAAGTGGCACCTCGAATTGTGCCTTTTATAGTGACACTTACTCCAGGTAATTTTTCGCCTTTTTCATCTGTAACAGTGCCTTTAATAGAATTATCAGTAATTTCGTTTTCTTGATTAGTGGATAAAATAATTGAATTATCTTTTTCCATATGATTGTTTGAAACCACTAGACGAGACAATACCACTTGGTTGTTGAAAACCTTATATTTTATTTTCAGCGGTATTAATATTTTGTCTAAAACTTGAGATAAGGGTTCATTACTGACATTCAAAGTGATTTTTTGAGAAATTGATACTAATTTAGGTCGATACGTAAACTTTACATCTCCTTGCTTTTCGATAGTTGAAATTGCATCTTCTAAATCTTGATTTTCAATACGAATGCTAATCTTTCGATTGAGCAAATCTTGTGCTTCGGCATTTTTTGCCAATGAAACACCAGCAAAAATTATTGCAATGCACACCTGAAAAAGAGAGATTCTCATAAGGTGAAGTAATTTTTTTTTGATTTGTAATCTTTTTTTCATTGATTTACATAGTTTTTGTTAATAATAAGAGCGAAAACAATCCTTCCTATCCGCTGGAATCGGATTCTGTTTTGAAAGACTTGGAAGGGAAAATTTAAGCCGATAACGCTGGAATCGTTGTCGGCTTTTTAAATAATTAGGTTTGTTTTTTGTTCATTCATATTGGAGTTTTGTTTTAAAATTTAATTACATCCACTACCAGAAATTATCACTTGAGCATCTACCACCTTGTAGTTGGCTTCAATACCTGCGCAAACAATATCTAATTTTTCAAAAAGGGTTTCTTTGGTTAATGAAGTTGTAAGTCGGCAATTAACCATAACTTCTTTGTCATAGATAATCTCAACGCCATACGCTTTTTCTAGTGCCTCAAAAATCTGTTCTATTGCAGAATCTTTGAAAGAAAACTGAAGCAACTCTTGACTTGTTAATAAAATTACAGGTTTCTCAACTAAGTTTCTTGTCAATCTATCGTCCTCTTTACTAAAAACTACTTTCTGATTGGGTGTTAGTACCAGACCATATGTCTCAGGATCTTGGTTGCGAATTGTTTTTTGAGAATAAACAGAAACTTTCCCTGTTTTTACATTTACAGTTACTTCTTTGTCTGTTTCAAAGGCTTTTACCGAAAAACTAGTTCCTAATACTTTAGTTACTAACCCATTGGCATAAACTATGAAAGGCTTTTTGGGGTTTTTTTTCACATCAAAAAAACCTTCTCCTGCAAGATAAACATCCCTGATTTTCCCCGCAAAAGATTCATCGTAACTTAAGCGACTATTGGGTTGAAGCATTACTTGGCTTCCATCGGGTAATTTTACTGTAATTTTAGAGGTTGAATTGTTAATGATTTCTTTAAGAGGTTGAATAGTTTTAGATACCAATTCTGAATAAATAGGCGTTTCAGATAAATTTGGTTTCATCATTAACCAAACTCCAAAGCCCAGAAACAAGAATATAGAAGCAGCTAAAGACCATTGTTTCCAATTTAAAGCCAAGAAGAAAGATTTGTTGTTTTCGGGCAACCCGGCCTCAATTTCATTCCAAATTACTGGCTCCTCTCCTTGTGGTACATTTTGCTTTGCAACTTTAGCCAATTGCAGAACAGCTAATTTTGCTTTTTGTATAATAGCTGCTTGATTTGGTTCATTATCAATAAATGAATGCCAAAATAAATCAGATTCTTCAGTGGGGTACTTTGCCCATTGAATAAAATCTTGGTCAGTGATATAATCCTCTAATGTATATTTTACGTAATTTTTTGACATATTTTTTATGTTCTAAACCCTAAATCGGGAAAGAGGATTTTTATACTCACTTAAATTGAATTATTTTTGGTTTTTTTTGAAGCCAAGCAAGAAAGGCCATAAATGCTACAAAATAAATTCAAAATGCTCGCGTAGTTCTTTGATAGCTCGGTGAAGCAGATTT
>DAIQBE010000246.1:0-5391 GCA_036781325.1 Leadbetterella sp.
TCTTTAGATCCAATCGATGCGGTGCACTGTGTGCGAGTTTTAAGAAAAACTAGTGGAGATGTAATTCATGTGACAGACGGACTTGGAGCATTGTATGTATGTGAGATTATTTCTGATAATCCCAAAAATTGTAAAATTCGAATTGTTGAAGAAATTCAAGATTATAATCCGATTAATCGAAAAATTCATTTGGCTATTTGTCCTACAAAAAGTGCAGATAGGATGGAATATTTTGTTGAAAAAAGCGTTGAAATAGGTGTGTCAAGTATTCAGTTTGTTCTTTCTCAAAATACGTATCCAAAGAAAGTTAATTTAGAACGTATGAACAAAATTGCGATTTCCGCAATGAAACAAAGTATAAAAACACATAAGCCTTCGATTTTTGAGCCTTTAAAGTTTGAAAAATTTATTTCAAGTTCTTTAGATATAAAGTCAAAATTTATTGCCCATTTAGACTTTGAAGCTAAAAATATCACTTCTTTTAAAATGGAAGACGAAGTTTTGATGTTAATTGGCCCAGAAGGTGATTTTACTAAAGAAGAAATTCAATTAGCTAAAAATAATAATTTTGAGGCTATTTACATGGGAAAATCTAGACTTAGAACCGAGACTGCAGGCATTGTAGCCGTTAGTTTATTAAATTTATTATCTTAATGAAAAGGTTAATTATTTTATTTTTTGTTTTTATTTCAAATTATACATTTTCACAAATCTATACGTTGAAAATTGCCAAATTAAAATATAATGGGGGAGGAGACTGGTATGCCAACAAGACTTCATTACCAAATCTCATAAATTTTTGTAATAAAAATCTGAAAACAAATATTTTCCCTGATGAAGATATCATAGAGCCAGGAGATCAGAAAATATTTCAATACCCTTTTATTCATATGACCGGGCATGGAAACGTGCTTTTTTCAGATGCTGAGGCCAAAAATTTAAGAAAATACCTCCTAGCTGGCGGTTTTTTGCATATTGACGACAATTATGGAATGAATAAATTTGTGAGGCGGGAAATGAAAAAAGTATTTCCAGAACATGAGTTTATTGAATTACCTTTTTCACACTTGGTATATCATCAAAAATTTCAATTCACCAAGGGACTACCTAAAATTCATGAGCATGATAATTTACCGCCACAAGGTTTTGGAATTATTCATGAAGGAAAACTGGTTTGTTTTTTTTCATACGAATGTGATTTAGGAAATGGGTGGGAAGATCAAAGTATTTATAACGATTCGGAAAGCACCAGGCAAGAAGCTCTAAAAATGGGAGCAAATTTGATTCAATTCGCTTTTACAAATTTTTAATAAATTTCCTTTAATATAATTCTTCCCAAGGAAGGCTTAAAATGTGACATTTCATAATAATTACTAATGTCGTTGGTAAACTTGTTTTTTCCAGAGTAATCATACACGTTTTCTTTTCCAAAGTAGATTTTTAAAATTTCCAGTTCAATTGAATTAGTTGCTCTTTGATCATATAGGGGAGCAATTATTATTTTATAGTTCGTGTGGTCTTTTTTAAATGTATCTGCTATGAATTTAATATTTTCTATTTCCCGTTGGTCTATGTTTGTACCATGCATTTCAGGATTCTTAATTCTATTTTTAAATTCGTTAGAGCTATAGTATGAACTAGAATCCCTTTTAATGAGAGCCTCATTTTCAGGAAACAAAAAGTCGTTATAAATATCCGTATAAAAATATTTAAATTTAAAAAAATCCTCCATATAAGGTTTGAATTTCTTCGAAAACTTTAAATCCAGAAATGAAATAAAATATTGCTTTTTAAAGAATGCTTTAAAGAATTTTAATTGATATTCTAAATAATTTGTTGAATCAGTCCATCGATAATCTTTTAAATGTACCAATGATTCAGATTCGTCAAAAGAATTTACAAATGTATCGTTGTCAATTACAATAATGGCGTTTTTTATTGTGTTCCTTTGTTTTTTAATGAAAGAAATTTTTCCAGCAATCCCACCAATATTATCATTGAATGCATCAAAATGATAAGGATGAGGATCATTAATGTATTTTGCCCAATCATGCGTTAGAAATGCACTAGATCGGGAACTCCCAAAAATAAAAGATTTAAACTTATAGGTTGGATTGTTTCTAACAAAAACTTCTGTACTTATTCTATTACGATTGTAAGTTTTGAGAAAATTACTACCGTAAGACTCATAATTTCTTAAAACATGGAAAGGGTCAAAAATAAAATACAAGCCAACCATTATAAGAAGTGGGATACTAAAAAAGAAGAGTTTTTTTAAGAATATTTTAAATGAGTTGTTCATTATTTAAATAGAATGCAAACGGACATTATTTTATAAAAGTATTTGTTCTAATTTTCAAACTATAACAGATATACTTATTTTAATTATATTTTTCAGCATTTTGAATATTTCTCAATTCCAATATCATGGCCGAATAGATGTATTAAAATTGGAAATAAATAAATTGAACTTCACCAAAATAGCCAAATGTAATAATGAAAAACAAAAGGAAATAATAGATTCCCCATCTTTGCCATTTTGGTAGTTTTTCTATCCAAGTTCCTACGTCTTTTTTTCCCTGCATCCACTGAACCAATTCTAGTATTGCGATGCCAGTAAGTACAGTTAAAAGCTCTTTTACTCCAATCATTTTTACCACTTCTGAAAAAGAATGACTATTGGTAGAAAACAAATTAGAAATTACATATTTCGCATCCTTAAAAGTTTTGGCCCTAAAAAATATCCAGGCAAAAACTACAAGTAGAATGGTAATAATTACATGAATAGCATTAATAATTTTACTATTCTTAAAAACTTCAAAAATCTTATCTTGGAAGTTTCGTGTTAGTTGGCCAATTATTAAATAAATGCCATGTAAAGCTCCCCAAATTACATAATTCCAACTGGCTCCATGCCAAAGTCCGCTCATCATAAACACGAAAAAGAGGTTAAAATATCTTCTTAGTTTGGGTACTCTATTTCCACCCATAGGAATATATAAATAGTCTCTAAACCAAGTGGATAAGGAAATATGCCATCTTTTCCAAAATTCTGAAATGCTTTTCGAAATATAAGGTCTATCAAAATTCTTCATTAAGTTAAAACCCATGGCACGCGCCGAACCTAGTGCAATATCTGAATATCCAGAAAAGTCACAATAGATCTGAATAGAGAAAAACAAGGTTGCGACTACTAAAGGCAACCCTTGGTAATTGCTCGGATGATCATAAATTCGATTTACGAAAACACTCAAATTATCTGCTATTATTACTTTTTTAAACATCCCCCAAAGCATCAATCTTAGGCCTGATTTAACATTGGTATAGTTGAAATCGTGTTTTTCATAAAACTGATGGAGTATATTTTGGGGCCTTTCAATGGGCCCAGCTACTAATTGGGGATAAAACATTACATAAAGCGCATAAATCCCAAAATTCTTTTCTACTTTTTGATTTCCTCTATAAACTTCAATAGTATAGCTCATGGCTTGAAAAGTATGAAAAGATAAACCAATTGGCAATATAAAATGCCAAAGAGGGTCATAAGCAGTCTGATTTATTTTATATGATAAAGCGTTAAAGTTGTCAATTATGAAATAATAGTACTTAAAAAGTGCTAAAACGCCAATATTTGCAACTAAGCTAATTATAAGTGCCCATTTTTTCTTTTTACCTGAAGTTTTTGAAATCCAAATACCAGCAAAATAGTCAATTACAATGGTGAAAAGTAAGATAAAGATATATTCCCATTTAAAAAAACTGTAAAAAAAGCAGCTGGAAATTAGTAATAGAAACCACCTAAATTTGTGAGGAACCACAAAATAAAGTAGCGTAACGAAAGGGAAAAAAAGTAAAAACTCAAAAGAATTAAAAAGCATTTCTTATAGGTCTCTTTGCGAATTGAATTTTTCTAAATAATCTGAAACTTTTTTTAAAAACAAGCCTCCTAATGAACCGTCAACTACACGATGATCATAAGAATGCGAAATAACCATTTTTTGGCGTATTCCAATAAAATCTCCTTCCGCAGTTTCAATAACAGAAGGCATTTTTCTAATAACCCCAAAAGCCATAATAGCCACCTGAGGTTGCAGAATAATTGGTGTTCCCGAAAGATTTCCAAATGAACCAATATTGGTAACAGTATAGGTGCCACCCATTAATTCTTCTGGTTTTAGTTGATTGTTTCTGGCTCTTTTGGCGAGATCGTTTATTTTAATTGCAAGTTCAGATAAAGTAAACTGATCTGCTCTATGAATGACCGGGACTATTAAATTACCGTTTGGCAGTGCTACAGCCATACCAATATTTATATCTTTTTTGTAAATAATAGATTCCTTATCTACTTGAATGTTGATTCCAGGAAAATCTTTAATTGCCTTTATGACAGCTTCAATTAATAAAGGAGTGAATGTAAAATTTTCTTCATTTTTTAATAAAAAATTATCTTTTACTTTATTTCTCCAATTCACTACTTGGGTCATATCTGTTTCAATAAAAGAAGTGACATGAGGAGCAATTTTTTTGGACTCTACCATTCTTTGGGCAATCATTTTTCTCATACGATCCATTTCTACTACTTGATCGTCTCCAGAAATTGCTGTATTTGGTAGTTCTATTTCAGTTTTTGAATTATTTGTTTTATTGGATATATATTCTAAAATATCGTCTTTTGTTACTCTTTTTTCTAGCCCTGTCCCTGGTATTTTATCTAATTCAATTTGCGAAATATTCTCTTTTTTAGCTATATTTAATACTAATGGCGAATAAAAACGAACCCCATTCGGATTTGTTTTTTCTAAAGAAATTTTTACCATTTCCATAGATTTTTCTATCTCTTTTGAACTCGATTCAGGACTAACTATTTGATCAATTATTTTTTTAATATCATTTTCAGTAGAAATTTCACAAATTGGTTTTCCAATTATGGCAGTTTGCCCCTCTTGAACTAAGAATTTCGTGACTATACCCGCATGGCTTGAACCAATTTCAGTATCAATTTTATCTGTGGCTACTTCGAGAATCATATCATCAATTTCCACATGATCTCCTTCTTTAATTAACCATTTTAAAACCGTACACTCGAAAATACTTTCGCCCATAGGGGGCATCAATATTTCAATTTTAGCCATTTTATAACTCAGTCTAATGTTTTATTAATAAATCTTCTAAGTAAATTTAAAGCTGCAACTCCTGAATACTGAATATTTACAATTCTTTGGTTGCCTAAAGAAAGTTTTCGTGCCTCTGTTTTGTTTCCATCACTTACTGCAAGCCAAACTGTACCCACTGGCTTATCTTTTGTGCCACCGTCTGGTCCTGCAATGCCAGATGTTGCTATTCCATAGGTTGAATTCAAAACTTTTCTAACACCTTCTGCCATTTCTTTGA
>DAIQBE010000247.1:0-5387 GCA_036781325.1 Leadbetterella sp.
AATTTTAGAAAACAAAGGAACTCTAAAACTCAATCTTTCGGACATGTTTTATACAAATCAACCCGGTGGAGATATTAGGAATATTGCAAATTCAAAAGCCAATTGGCTCAGCTATTTAGATAGCCGAGTGCTGACTTTTGCTTTTTCTTACCGATTTAACAAAGGCAAATCATTGAATGCTAGAAAATCTGGCGGCTCAGAAACCGAGCAGAGTAGAGTGAAAAGTTAAAAAGGGAAAATGCAAGAGTTTTACTTCTAAATTTTTATTAATTTTGTTAAACTCCAATTTTTCATAAAGAATTAGAAAAATACTAAATCCTTTTTTCCTTTCGTTACTAAAATAAACCATTTTAAAGCATTTGCTTTGATTAAATATTACATTACATCTTTCCTCTTATTTTTTGGTAGTATTATCCCCAACGTATGCTTTTCTCAAAATTTCTTTGCACTCAGAGGTTTTGTTTACACAGAATCTAATGAAGCTATTCCATCCGCAACTATTCGAGTAGTAAACCAAAACTCAGGCACTAGTTCTGATAAAAATGGGAAATATGAAATTAAACTTTTAGAAGGCTTAAATAGGCTTTCTGTTTCTTCAACGGGTTACAAAACGGAGATTTTCGAGGTAGTTGTGGAGAAAGATCTTGTAAAAAACATCTTTTTAAAAATAGACCAAAAACTTTTGAATGAAGTGGTGGTGAAAACCAAGAAACGTGATGTTTCTTATGAGGTCATTAAAAATGTTATAGACAACAAGGCCAAGATGCTAAATCAATATCAGAATTTTAGAGCTAACGTTTATATAAAAAGCGTAGAGAAAGTAGAAAAGAAGCCTGAAAAAAAGAAGGAGGAAAAAGAAGTAGAAAATGGATCTGAAATATTAGATAAAAAGCAAACATTAAAAGATTCTATTCCAAAGTTAAATCTTTTTGAATGTTCCCTAATTCGGCACCAAAATGTGCAGGGACAGCAAAAAGAAGAAAAAGATGGTGTGAAAAAAATAGAAGATCAAAGCACTCTTTTTTATAAGTCAGTATCTGATGGAGAATTTGATTTGTATAAAAATCATCAAAAAATTGCCAAAATTGGTGAAAATGAGATGGTCTCTCCCTTTAGCGATTTGACGTTTTTGAATTATAAATTTTCTTTAATTAAATATTATTTTGAAGGAAATTCTAAGATCTACAGAATAAAAGTTATGCCTAGAGATTTAGGCAATGCACTTTATGAAGGCGAAATTGAAGTTATTGAAGATGAATGGGTATTGAAAAGTGCAGATTTGAAGTTAACTAAACGGGCTTTGTTACGATACGATGAATTTGGATTTAAACAAATTTTTGAGAAAATTGAAAATAGATGGATGCCCACCCAAACAACCTATCACTGGAAAGTAAAAGAAGGATCTACAAAAAAAATGGGCATAACTGAAGTTTTTCAAAAAGACTTTACTTTTGATTTAGATCTACCAAAACGATTCTTTGGTGCCGAAGTAGGCGTAACTACCGAAAAAGCTTATAAACAGGACTCCCTGTTTTGGGAAAACATTCGTCCAAAACCTTTAACAAAAGACGAGCAGACCGTGGTTAAAGAAAAAGAGCGATTGGAAATTTTAATGAACTCTAAAGAATATTTAGATTCAATAGATAAAGTGTATAACAAAATAACATTTGCAAAAATCGCATATTCTGGAATAGGATATATAAATAGAACCAAAAAACAAACGTGGTTTTTTGATCCCATTTTAGGCTTTTTAGACCCGCTAGCCATTGGAGGCTGGAGAATCCGATATGGAATAGGCTATTACAAAAGGTTTGAAAACAGAAAACAATTTGATATTCGAACCAATTTTACCTATGGGCTTAAAAACAATGACTTGAAAGGCAATGTGAATCTTTTTTACTTTTATAACCCAATTCGAAATTCCAGTATTAATGTTGGTTTTGGATCTGGATTTAATGTAATTAATGGAAATGCCACCCTCGCAGATTTAGCCAGAAGAAGTAATTTTTATCAAAACAAATTTATAGACTTTAGACACCGCACAGAAGTTTTTAATGGCTTTTATTTAAATTCCAACCTTTATTATGAAGTACGAAGTGACCTATCGAATTATAAATTTGGAGAATTAGGAGATCGACTTTTTACCAATAACACATTACAGGTTTTTCCAAAAAGCTATGTGTATAAAACTAATTTTGGGATAGAGTACACCCCTAAACAGTTGTATTTACGAGAACCGAATCAAAAACAGATTTTAGGTTCAAAATTTCCAACTTTTAGTCTAAATATAGCAAAAGCCTGGCCTATTTTGGGAAAACAGACGAGTAGTTTTACTTTACTTTCTGCCACTATTCGTCAATCATTTAACATCAGCACTTTTGGTACTTCAGAATATAGAATTGAAATAGGTAAGTTTCTCGATACTACACGATTGGCTATAATGGACTATCGGTATATGAGAGGTGGAGACAGATATTTCTTCTCTCCTGCCATGTACACTTTTCAGTTGATTCCAAGTACATTTCCTACTTTCAATTGGTATTTTGAATCGCATTATGTTCATCAATTTAATGGCTTTTTTACCTCTAAACTTCCAATTTTTAATAAAACGAAAATAAGAGAAATGGCAGGAGCTGGATTTCTGTATGTACCAGAAAGAAAATTTCAGTATTCAGAAATATATTTTGGTTTTAATCGAGTTTTTAAAATAGGTCGCGAAAGAATTAGACTAGGAAGCTATTATGTGCTAGCACAAAGTAACGAATTCGGAATAAGAAATGGAATAAAGTTCTCATTTGAACCGTATAACCAAAATAGAAATACCTGGAGCTTCTAATTTAAAATTATTCCGCTTAGCGAATTAGCGTTCTTAAACTAAACAAGAGAGAATAATAAATAGTACTAATTTCCTCCTCCTATGGCTACTTTTCTCAAAATGGATTCTATAATTTGTGTGGTGGTAATGCCATCAGCTTCAGCTTCATAATTAAGGATAATTCTATGATTAAAAACATCCATAACTAAAGCTTTTATGTCTTCTGGTAGCACATAATCTCGTTTATCAAAAAATGCAAGAGCTTTGGCTCCTTGGTGTAAAGCAATCCCAGCACGGGGTGAAACCCCAAATTGAATATATTTTGCTTCCTCTTTTAAGCCATACTCTTCTGGATTTCTAGTTGCAAAAACCAATTCAACAATATATCTCTCCAGCATGTCAGAAATGGTTATTCCATTAATGATTTTCTTTATGTCAAGAATATCACTTTTACTTAAAACAGGCTTAACGTCTTCCACAAAATCCATATTAGAAATTTTACGGATCATCTCTAACTCTTCTTTTTTGTCAAGATAATCTACAAAGACTTTCATCATAAATCTATCTACTTGGGCTTCTGGCAAAGGATAAGTACCTTCTTGTTCTACAGGATTTTGTGTGGCCATAACCAAAAACGGACGATCCAATATATACGATTCCTCACCTATCGTTACCTGTTTCTCTGCCATTGATTCTAAAAGGGCAGATTGAACTTTGGCTGGTGCACGGTTAACCTCATCAGCAAGTATTAAATTAGCAAAAATAGGTCCTTTTTTAACTTCAAATTCTCCTGATTTCTGATTATAAATCATGGTACCTATCAAATCAGAAGGCAACAAATCTGGAGTGAACTGAATTCGACGAAAACCCAAATCCAATACTTTAGATAAGGTGTTAATCGTTTTGGTTTTAGCTAAGCCTGGCACTCCTTCCAGCAATATATGCCCTTCGGTAAATAAACCTACAAGAAGTCTATTTACTAAGTAATCCTGACCCACAACAACTTTTTTGACTTCTGCAAGTACACCTTCTATTTTACTATATAATAAGTCTATTTTCTCCATGAATATGTAATAATCAAAAACATAAAAGTGAATTTAAAGAATAAAAGCCAAACCCCGAATTTTTAGATAGAATTTCAAATTATTTTATTCTTAAAAAGCGATCTCTTCCAAAAAAATCTTGAATAATTTCTACAGATAAAAATCCTGCTTTTTTAAAAATGTCTTCCGTTTCTCTGCCCAAATTACTATTTATTTCTACCAATACTTGCCCAAGCTTAGTTAAATGGTTTTTGGCAATTTCGGCGATTTTCTGGTAATAAATTAAGGGATTTTCATCCTCCACAAATAAAGCAAGATGCGGCTCGAAAAGTTTTACATTTTCCCGAATTTCAGACATTTCATTTTTTTTAACATAAGGAGGATTACTTACAATTAAATCAAATTTGATTTGCTGAAATGGACACTGAAAATCTAATATGTCGGCCATCTGGAATTCAACTTTTGCATTAAGATTTAATGCATTTCTTTTAGCTACTTCAAGAGCACCATTTGAAATATCAATTGCAAAAACTGTTGTTTCATTTGCCTCTAAAGCTGCTGAAATAGCGATACAACCACTTCCAGTACCTAAATCTAGCACAAAATTAGGTTTGGACTCCATAATTAAATCTACGATTTGTTCTGTTTCCGGCCTTGGAATTAATACCTGCTTGTTTACAAAAAAAGGCCTGTCTCTAAACCATGCTTTTTGTATTATATATTGTACAGGCACATGCTCATTTAAAAGATTTACAATTTCTTGCACTTTTATTAAATCTACATTTTCTACAATTGTTTCAAGAATAAGATCATTCTTCGAAATGCCAAATAAATCGTTTAAAATCAAAAAAACAATTTCCTTCGCTTCATTGGTATCATAATGTAAAATTTGTGAAGTCATTTTCACAAACAATTCTTTAACATTCATCATAAAAAAAGGAGAGCATAGGCTCTCCCAATATTCCTTTTTACAAAAATTATTATAATTTTCTTACCCAAATATTTCTAAATTGAGTTTTGTTGTTATGGTCTTGAAGTGATAGCACATCGTCACCGTGAGCCGCTGGATAATTATGTAACCCAATATACAAGGTCAGGCCGGCAATTGTGGAATTATTTTGAACCAAAACCCCATTATGTAATACTGTAATTCTAGCGGGACTGTCTAATCTTCCATCGCTTTTAAATCTAGGTGCAGTGTAAACCACGTCGTATGTATTCCATTCTAAAGGACTTCTCATTGCATTTACCAATGGAGGCACATCTTTGTATAAACTACCGGCTTGGCCATTGGCATAGGTTCTATTATTATAACTATCTAAAATTTGTAATTCATATCTATTTTGAAGAAACAAACCACTATTTCCCCGGCCTTGGCCTGCATTTTCTACAATATCTGGTGCAGAAAACTCAATATGGATTTGGCAATCGCCAAATTTCATTTTAGTTTGAATTCCACCACTTTGAGGCACCACTTCCATGTGATCATTGTCCACAATTTTCCAAGGTGCTGGCTTAGTTATATCTTT
>DAIQBE010000248.1:0-5383 GCA_036781325.1 Leadbetterella sp.
CGGTAAGATAGCCGATGTAAAAAAATATAAAGAAAAAGGCATAAGCTATATTACACTAACTCATGCCAAAGACAATAAAATTTGTGATTCTAGCTATGACACCACAAGAACCTGGAAAGGCCTTAGCCCTTATGGCCGTGAAGTGGTTTTAGAAATGGCCAAAGTTGGAATCATGATAGATATTTCGCACGTGTCTGACAGTACGTTTTATCAGGTTGCTCGAATAAGTCCGGTGCCCGTAATTGCCTCTCATTCTTCCGCAAGGTTTTTTACTCCAGGTTTTGAAAGAAATATGTCAGATGATATGATAAAAGTATTAGGAAAAAACAACGGGGTGATAATGATAAACTTTGGCTCCACATTTTTAGATGGAGAAGTGGCTAAAATAAGGAATTCCTCTCAAAAAGAGCTACGTGCTTTAATAGCCGCAAAAGGTTTAAAACCAAGCGACCACGAAGCTGAAGTACTAGCCGATAACTATTTTAAATCGAACCCTAAGGCCTATTCGGATACCCAAAAAGTGGCAGACCACATAGACAGAGTAGTAAAATTAGCCGGTATTAATCATGTAGGAATTGGTTCGGATTTTGACGGCGTAGGCGATAGCCTCCCTACAGGTTTAAAAGATGTGGCAGATTATCCAAATTTAATTGCAGAATTACTAAAAAGAGGTTATTCTGATACAGACATTGAGAAAATATGCTCTGGCAACTTATTTAGAGTTTGGAATAGTGTCATTAAATATGCTGCAAAGTGATTTGAAATTTCTTATTTTTTTGATGGATGAAATGAGCTTAATTTGGGTTTAACGTGAAGACCTAAATTTTATAAACCTTAAGTAATGATCGCTGTTTAATGAGTTTATTGTTAGCCTTACATTTGCGTTTTGACACACCGCAGGTCTGCCTGGGTAATTGAAAAAAGTAACTGCAGCGGCACATTTATACAAAAAAAACACCTATTCAAATAGATGTTTTTTTTAATCGATATTTATTATTCCGCAGGTTTAATCATATCCAAAAGCTCAGCAGAAACACCCGTCATGGAATAACCTCCATCATGGAAAAGATTTTGCATAGTTACCATTCTGGTAAGATCTGAGAAAAGTGTTAATACGTAATCTGCACATTGGTCGGCCGATGCATTGCCAAGTGGAGCCATTTTTTCGGCAAATTCGAAAAATGAATCAAATCCGGCTATTCCACCACCGGCTCTGGTTTTAGTTGGCGATTGAGAAACGGTGTTTACCCTTACGTTCTTTAATTTACCATATCTAAAACCATAGCTTCTAGCGATAGACTCTAACATTGCTTTGGCGTCTGCCATGTCGCTATAAAA
Organism: Leadbetterella sp.; assembly: GCA_036781325.1. Taxonomy (GTDB): domain Bacteria; phylum Bacteroidota; class Bacteroidia; order Cytophagales; family Spirosomataceae; genus Leadbetterella. The sequence goes on from DAIQBE010000248.1 coordinate 1,339, forward strand.
CGAAAAAGTCCTTTGAGCTGCCATATACGTTAACGCCACCACGGAACCCCACTCATTGATTGCATCCATTTTTTCGGCAGTTTGCAAAAATTTATGGAATGACATCGCCGAAATATCAACACTTTGCTTATACCAATCGTAATTTAAATCTCCGTAGGTTTTTCCTTTTCTAACATTTGGCGACATACCGATGGAATGCAAAACAAAATCCACTTTACCACCCAAAACATCCATAGATTTGGCATAAAGGTTCTCAATATCTTCCACATTGGTAGCATCTGCAGCTATTATTTCCGCCTCACATATTTCTGCCAATTTATTGATTTCTCCCATTCGCATGGCTATTGGTGCGTTGGTTAAGGTAAAAATTGCACCTTCCTCCTTGGCTTTTAACGCAACTTTCCAAGCAATAGAATTTTCATCTAAAGCCCCTGAAATAATTCCTTTTTTGCCTTTTAGTAATCCGTATGCCATAATATTTATTCGGTTTCTGTTTAATTTAAATTTGTAGACAAAATTATCAATTTTTTTGGAGAATTAATTATGTTTTGCTTTTCTAAAATTTAAATATTGATTTTGATAGCTTAGAAAAAAAAGAACTTTTAAATGAATTTATTTAAAATCGGAAGTATTTATCCACACCTAATCATTTTTCTTGCACGAATAGAATCAATAAGTTAAGTTTGTTACCTTTTTTTTTAATCAATATTCTATAATGTTTGTTTCTCCATCCGAGCCCTTTAAAATAATTTATAGCCTTTTTGAACACGAATATCTTGGGTTTTTGGTAGATTCTTTTGTGGTTCAACTTAATTCTAGAAATGAGGTAACCTTCCAATGTCAAAACATTTCCTCAAAAAACATAGCTGAGTTTGCTTCGGGCTTAGACGAACTCGACTATGAGCTAGTAAAATTGATTGACAATATTCAGCAAGAAGTAATATTTAAGAAATTTAATACAAAAAAGATATCGCAACATGATTTTTTTCACAAAGTATTTAATGCAGAAAAAGGAGATATTTTATTAAAAGAAAGCATTTTAAAATACATTGAGAATCACAAAAAACTTATTTTCAGTAAAATAAAATCGAAAAATTTTTTTGTGATGGGAAACGATGGTGTTCCTACATGGAAACCCATAGAAATAAAACAAGAACCCGCTCGTGCATATTTTCATTTTGAGAGGCAAGAAAATCAAACCGTATATTATCCTATCATTAAATGTGGAGCCGATAGCGTTAAATTTCAATTTAAAAATGCAAAAATAATTAATGACTTACCAGCTTGCATGTTGTTAGATAGCAAGTTATACCTTTTTGATCAATATGCCGATGGAAAAAAAATAAAACCTTTTTTGGATAAACCCAATATCATAATTCCAAAAACAATCGAAGAGAAATATTATCATAAATTTATTGTGCCTTTAGTAGCCAATTTTAATGTTTTCGCGAAAGGATTCGAAATAGTAAATGAAACAGAAGCGGCCGAGCCTCAATTGGTAGTATCAGAAATTAAGCCTATAAAAAAAATGGATCTATTTGGCAATCAAATAGATAACGAAGAAAACACAGACTCTAAATTTTTTATTGACCTTTCTTTTAACTACGGAAAATACAACTTTAGATACGATAATTTTAGTGCCCCCTCTCATGTTTTTTTGGAAAAAAAGAATGACTCTTGGATTTTTTATAAATTGAAAAAAGACTTAGAAAAAGAGAAAAACACCATTTTAAGTCTAAAAAACAATGGACTAGACCTTAGAAATGGAAGACTCTCTTTACCTAAAAACGAAACCATTACCTGGTTTCAAGAGCATACTACCTTTTTAGAAGAAAATGGAATAAAAGTAGTTCAAATAAATGACGGTAATATTCAATATTTTTTGGGATATTCTAACATTGAATTAAAAATTGAAGAGAAAAATGACTGGTTTGATGTTCATGCATTAGTGCAGTTTGGTGAATTTGTTATTCCGTTTTTAAAACTGAGAAAGTACATCATAAACAATATCAAAGAATTTGAACTTCCAGATGGAAAATTAGCTGTAATTCCTGTTTCATGGTTTACAAAGTATTCTGAGCTTTTTCATAATCTTGAACTTGACGAACACGAAAATCAGGTATTAAAAAAACATCAAATTGGCCTGGTTTATAATTTAGAAAAAGAAGGTTTGGCGGTTACAGTTATGAGCCGAAAGCTACAATCCCTACGAAATTTTGAAGAAATAGAGGAAATAAAATTACCTAAATTTTTTAAAGGAAAGCTTCGTCCCTACCAAAAAGCGGGGTATGATTGGTTGCATTTTCTTAAGTCCTTCAATTTCGGTGGATGCCTAGCAGACGATATGGGTTTAGGAAAAACAGTTACTACACTGGCATTTTTGCAAAAATTAAAGGAAGAAGGAAAGGAACATACGAGTTTGATAGTCATGCCAACTTCTCTCATCTACAATTGGCAAAAAGAAGCAACAAAATTTACTCCAAAACTCAAAATCTTAATACACTTTGGCCCAAATAGATCAAAAGATGCCATCCAATTCAGCGATTATGACCTCGTCATTTGCTCTTATGGGATTTTGAGATTAGACATAGATTTTATCCAGAAATTCAGGTTTAATTATATCATATTAGATGAATCGCAAGCAATAAAAAACCCCAATTCCATTATTTTCCAGTCTGTAATGTTATTAAATTCTGCCAATAGATTAATTCTTACAGGTACTCCTCTCGAAAACAGCACTTTAGATCTTTGGTCACAAATTAGTTTTATAAACCCTGGATTATTAGGTAGTGAACGATTTTTTAAAAACCATTATCAGCATCAAATTGAAAAATTGAAAGATGAAGTTACACTTCAAAAGCTATTTTCAAAAATAAAGCCTTTTTTGCTTAGAAGACATAAATCACAAGTTGCAAAAGATTTACCCGAAAAAATAGAAACAGTTCAGTACTGCCAAATGACAGAGGAACAGGAAAAAATCTATGAAGAAACTAAATCCTATATCCGAAATCAACTCATTAATGAAATGGGACAGAAACAAGCAAATAAATCGAATATTTTAGTTTTGCAAGGACTAAACAAATTAAGACAAATAGCCAATAACCCTAAAATGGTGGACATGGACTTTATTGGAGAATCCGGCAAAGACAATGATGTGATGTTTAAATTAATGGACGTGGCCCAAGAAGGTTACAAAACGCTGGTTTTTAGCCAATATGTGAAACACTTAAGTTTAATTAGAACGAAATTAGACGATGCCAACATACCATATTTATACTTAGATGGCTCCACCACCCATCGCCAAGACTTGGTAGATGAATTTCAAAACAATTCAAGCAAAAAAGTGTTTTTGATTTCTTTAAAAGCAGGTGGAGTAGGACTAAACCTAACGGCAGCAGAATATGTATTTATTTTAGATCCTTGGTGGAATCCCGCCATAGAAGCACAGGCAATCGATAGAGCTCACAGAATTGGACAAAAAAATACAGTTTTTAGCTATAAATTTATTTCTAAAAATACCATTGAAGAAAAAATTCTTGACCTTCAAAACTCTAAAAAACAACTCTTTAACGATTTAATAACCACAGAAGAGAGCTTCATGAAATCTCTATCAGAAAAAGATATTTTATCGTTATTAGAATAAAGATTATAAGGTTAATTTAAATTTTGGTTTTTGAAATTTTTATGCAACTTTTTGAATTAAATATCATCTATTAAGAAAAAAAAAACTAAAATTATGAAAAAATCAATCGTATTATTCTTTGCCTTGGTATATGGCTTCAGTTCATTTTCTCAAGAAAATAGCCCTTTTTTAACAAAGGGATTCCCTTCGAAAAACATAAATAAACTAGAAATAAATACTTCAGGAGGTGGGATCACCGTTTCAGGAACCAACAATTCAGAAGCTACAGTAAAAGTTTTCATTAAAGGGAATGGGGGAAAAAAGAATTTAACTAAAAATGAAATTGAGTATTTATTAAAAAACTATGACTTTTCAGTTAAAATGGAAGGAAATACCTTGACGTGTCTGGCCAAAGCAAAAAAG
>DAIQBE010000249.1:0-5377 GCA_036781325.1 Leadbetterella sp.
CCTTGGAAAAAGATATTCGCATGAAAATTTTTCCATCTTACACTGCTGTTTATTCCAAAAGAATATCGAGGTGTTGAATTGCCAATAATCTTACGATCACCTGGATCGCCTATCGTATTAGCTCCAAAACTTATTATTTTATCTCCATTCAAATCGGCATATTGAATATCTCCTGCTCTCCAATTGTTTCCTAATCTTGATTGATTTGCGGCCGCACTTACTTCGTCTGCCGTTTGAAAAATCCCTACCGTTTCAAATCCCCATATTTCACCTAGTTTTTGCCCCACTCTAAAAGTATTATTTATAGCACCTGTAGGATTGGTAAATTTAGTGATAGTTGCGGTAGCATCAGCTAAAGCAAGCGTTACATCATAACTAAAGTTTTTGCCTTTACTGTCTTTCCAAGTTACACTTGCCTCCCATCCTTTGGTGCGCAAATCTGCAGCATTTTCTTTTGGAGCATTAGTGCCTAGTAAATCAGGGTAAAGCACATTCATTAGCATATTTTTGGTATCTCTAGTGTATATGTCAAATGATGCATCTAATTTATTATTCCAAAGTGAGACGTCTAATCCAATATTTTGTGAAACCACAGTTTCCCAAGTAAGGCTAGGGCTTACTAAACCCGGAGCTCCAACAAATGGAACCATTCCAGATCCAAATTGATAGGCAGCACGACCAGCACCATATGTAGCTAGATAAGGGTAATATAGTTCTCTTCCTCCGTCTCTAAGCGTTTGATTTCCTAAAGTTCCATAGGAAGCTCTAAGTTTTAGATTGCTTAACCAAGATACGTCTTTCATGAAGGACTCTTCGCTTATTCTCCAACCTGCAGAAACTGAAGGGAAAAAACCAAATCTAGAATCTTTTGGAAAACGGGAGGAACCGTCATATCTACCATTAAATTCTAGCAAATATCGTTCATCAAAGTTATATCCTAATCTGTAAAATGCACCACGCAATGAAAAATGCTCTTCTGCACCAAAAGTCTCTTGATTTCCAATTGTTGCCCCAATGTTTGGAATCAAAGGAGTGATTAATCCTCTAGCACGTGCGCCAACATATCTAAAATTGGCTGCTTCCTGATTGAAACCCGCTAAAAGCGTTAAGCCGTGTTGCTTAGGTAAAAATGGGAAAGAATAATCCCCATAGATATTTAACACATTGTACCGATTAATTCTACTTTCATTTCTTACCCAATCATCACCACTGAATCCATTGCTTATTGGCCTTGGATTTCTTAAGTCAGTTGTAACTACATCTACTTTACTTTGTACATCCGCATATTCACGATTAAATGCATTGTGGGAATATGATCCTATAATTTTCAATCCATTTACAGGGGTTAAAGTCAAACCTTGGGTTAACCACAAGTCATTATTTGTGAAAGATTCCCGGCCGCCATCTAAGAGGTATGGAAACCAGTTAGTTCCATCAAAATATTTTCCTACCAGTGGAGCATATTGTTCTTTATCTCCTTGTGTTTGATAAAAAGGCAAATCTGGAAACTGAATTGGCTGAATAGGGGATACTCTTGCAAGAGAATTGATATTTACGTCCCAATTATAAAAATGGGGTTTGTCGCTATTCTGTTGATTAAATATTACTTTTTCATTTAATGTAAGCCATTTATTAATTTTAAAATCAGCTTTCATCATTAAATTGTAGCGCTTAAACTTCTCATTATTTGCTGGTTTAATATAACCATCTTTACTCAAATGGCCCAGAGAGAGATAATAGCTACTTTTTTCAGAACCTCCTGATACCGAAACGTCATGTTGATGTGTGGGAGCAAAAGTAGTCATTATTTGATCTTGGTAATTGTTATATCCGTAATACCTTAAATTACCATTAAAAACTCCCCAAGCATTTTCGTCTGTCGGGTTTTCTGACCACCTTTTTGTCTTTTCAACATAATCAGCATCAAAGCTAGGTACACCGCTTGTGCGAATATTGGCTTTATTTCGAGCAGTCACAAATTCAAAAGGATCAGTAACCACATCCATATTAAAAATAGGTTTTGCTAATGAAACTTGAGAGCTAACGTTTACTTGAACTTTTCCTGAAGAACCTGACTTGGTTTCAATTAAAATAACACCAAATGCAGCTCGAGCTCCATAAACGGCTGCGGCAGCTGCATCTTTCAGTACCGAAACACTTTTAATATCATTGGGATTGATCCGGTTGATATCCATGGGTACGTTATCTACTAAAATAAGTGGCGCTCCTCCATTAATTGACTGAAAACCACGAATGTTGAAAGTTGGAGATACGGAAGGATCCCCATTTCTAACGTTTACATTAAGGTTGGGAATCACACCCTGTAAAGCCTCCCCAGTATTTGCAATTGGACGGCTTTGAATTCTTTCAGCCGTAGCTACTCCCACCGCCCCAGTTAAATTTACTTTTTGTTGCGTACCATAACCCACTACAATGACTTCAGCCAGAGCTTTGTCGTCTTGAACAATCATGACATCAATTTTTGACCGGTTACCAACTTCGATTTCCTGTGATATATATCCAATAAATGTAAAAACCAAAACAGATTTGTCATTCGGAACAGCAATAGTGTATTGCCCATTTACATTCGTTGAGGTACCTTTATTTGTACCTTTAATTTGCACGCTTACACCCACCATTAACTCTCCAGTAGCGTCTTTTACGGTTCCGGTGATATTTTGATCAAAGGGTTTTGCAGAAGTGGTAATTGAAAGACCGAGGACTGCCAAAAGGGTAAAACAGGAAAGAATGAAGCTCCTGATACGGAAATTTTGTTTCATAAGAATAGTTTTTTTGGATTAAAATAAAAAGATTTTCTTAGCTCCAAAGTAAAATTTCAATAAAAAATATATTTTAAGGTTTTTTCTTACTTAGGAACTCGACAAAAATATAAATAAAAATTGAATTATAATAAGATTATTTTGCCATAAATCAATATTTTTTTTGTCTTTTTTTGTAAATTTAGCTTTACCCCTTCGGTGAAAGCTTTATTACTATATTTACTTGGCCTGTTTGGTTTGGCAAACGCAGCATCAACCTTGAATGACCAGTATTCAGTTTTTCAGGTGCTTTTTGTAAGGCCGATTCTATGATAAACTCAGAACCTTTCGGAGAAATTATTTCCGCCTCCAGAGTTTTTGAAGTGATAGTTGCATTCCTTAAAATAGCTTTTCCTCCTTTTATTATTTCTATACTATTAGCCGTGGTCATGCCCCAAGCTACTTCTGTGCTTTTGGTAATGAGGTGATTATCTTCTATTAAAAAATTCTTTCGATTGTCTGTTAGACTTACTTTTCGTGTACTATTTGAAGAAAATTCTTTGTAGGCTTCTGTTAAATTTAAGGTTGCTGAAGGTGTAGAACTATTCAAATCGGTATTGGTAAATTTGGCTTTCGCCAATTCAAATTGGTTTTTATTCCCTAAAATAGGAATATTATGGCTAAGTGAGCCAAGTCTGTAATATGACCATCGTTTTCCTCCTACACCCATAGTCCAGTATCCTTCCAAATTGTAATCATCGGAACCCAAATCTTTTGCCCATCGTACACCCCCAGCATCTATCTCAAAATTGCCAAGATCTAGGTGGGAATGATTGGAACTATTAATTCCCGACTTTATGCCAATCCACGATGCAGTAGGGTCTGTCCAGTTGCTTCTCAAAAGCACTAATTCATTTATTTCTCCTTTTAAATAATTGTCTAGTGGAGGGCTAACAGCTTCACTAGAAGGTGATTTGTACCAAACTACATGAAAAGGAGTGGCAATAGTATTTGTGGTTTTAATATAATTATGCAGGTAATTTGATATTTGTGCATTATTGTAAACATTACTTAAAAAGAACATCGCGGCTGAGCTTGTGGCTTTGCTATTTTCCCCAGAATCTGCGAAATTTAGAATAAAGTTTGTTGGTCCAGCACAAATCATGGGAACTAATCCTGAATTAGCCAATCCGGCGGTATTTTCTATATTTCCCATATTTCCTAAAGCAGTTTGCATGGCAGACATGCAATAGGACAAATATTCGGTGGCATAAGACCAATAGCCGGGGCCCTCATACCAAGCACCATCTGGGGCATAAAATTTATTAGAAAAGGCAAGATTTGAAATTACTTTTGGCAAAAAATCGCTTGCGTACGTTGGGTCAGTTTCGGCAATTGCCAAGGAACCAACCATTAAGCCCCCATTGCAAACCTGATTCCAATTATTATCACCATCATGCCACCAAGAAGACTCATACGATTTCCTGTATTCCGTCATGCCTTTAATTTTAATTCCATTTCTAATGATTTCACGGTCAGCACTACTCATGTCGTTATAAAGCCAATCGTAGCCAATTGCTACGCCATTAGTCATTTCTGCAACATCTAAAAAATGCGAAGGATTCCAGTCTGTAAAATCACAAACTGCTTTCATGTTTTTGACTGCGACATCTAAATATTTTTTGTCGCCTGTAAATCTAAAAGCTAAGGCTAAATGAGTAGTTCGACTAAGCAATTCGCGACTAACATTTAATAAACGTGGCCCAATTAACACACGGGTAAGCAAGGGTTTTGGTAGAAGCGAATTTGAGGTTGAGATTACCGCATTGATGTATTTATCTAGAACTGGGTCCGTTTTCCGGAGTTCTTTTAATTGAACTAATTTTTCATCGGTTAAAAATAATCGTGGATGTGATAACTTTAAGGTTTTTAAGTTGGAGGGTAGCTGGATTTCGGGTGTGCTTTCTTGTTTAGAACATGATAACAATAAAGGCAAAAGAATACAGATAAGAAATAAGTTTTTCATAAATATTTAAAAAAGGTTTAAGGTCTGCTAAGTAATTTTAGAGCATGTAAATACACTTCTAAGTCATGGAAAAACTAAATTATAGGGTAGAAAATTTTAGATTTTAAAGATATCCTTAATTTTACTTGCCTTATAAAGAATCCGATACCCGATTTAGCATATGAACAATAGGATAAATAGGCCGTTAATACTAATTAAAATCTGCATTTTGTTAAACGCCTCCCAATTCTTCATAAGCTGATTGAACACTTCTAACAATGCCATCTCCTTTCATTTCGGTCACACCTGGTATTGCAGTTATTTTGAGAATTTCTTCCTTGGTCTTTCCAGCTTTCATTTCACTTTCGACAAATACCAATAGTTTAGAAAGGTAGTCTTGAAAAACTTTTATGTCGTCTTTATTTCCTGTGATTTTTTCTGGATCAAATGCATGTCCAAATACGAAGATAGTTTGGTTGTCAAATGTGCTTAAAGCTTTATCTAAAACCGAAATCCAACTTTTAATATTTGCTCCTGCAGACCTATCAACAAAAGGGTATCTACGGTTAAAAACCAAATCGCCGGTGTAAACAATATTGGCATGTTCAAAATG
>DAIQBE010000250.1:0-5020 GCA_036781325.1 Leadbetterella sp.
GGAAAACTCTTCATTTACAAAATCTGGATTTGCAAGTGCAATAGTCCATGGTTTTCCACTGGGCTGAGACCCCCAGGTAATTAAATCACCACTTGCATTAATTATCCCACTTTTCATACCATTTTCTTGCAATATTTTTTTGGCTGAATCTGCAGCGTACCCTTTTCCAATACCACCAAAACCTATTCGCATTCCTTTCTCTTTTAAAAAAACGGTTCTATTTTCAGCATCCAAAAGTATGTTTTTGAAATTAATTAAAGCAACAGTTTTTTTTGCCTCTTCTGGATCTGGTAGTTTTTTTAGGGTTTGATCGAAATTCCAAAAACGGCTATCCATTGAACCATATGAAATATCAAAAGCACCATCCGTTAACTCTGAAATCTTAATTGATCGTGCAATTAAATCAAAGACTTCTTGATTTACATTTACAGGCCTTATTCCTGCATTTATATTTATTTGATACGTTTGACTATTTTCTGAATAAGTGGTTAACAATTTTTCTATCCTTTGGATTTCTTCTATTGCCAAATCAATGAGTTTATTTGAAGTCTGAGAATCACCATGTACAACAGTGATTACGAACCGATTACCCATTAATTTGAGAGTTCTAGAAAAAGATTGGAGCATTTAAAGAAAAGCTTGAATTTGTTGTTTGAGACCATTAGAATTTAAATCTTTTGGATACCCATCCCATTCTTTTAATACCTTTCCAGAAGGATCTAACAAAACTGTTAGTGGAAATTTGCCTTTGTTATTATATTTTTCTGCTAATTTCTCGTTTTTTTGTATTTGAACTTTATCTAGCTGATTTTTCTTCATTCGTGGAAAATCTGCTCTAAGAAGGACCAATTTATTTGAGGCAAAATCAATAAATTCATCAGTTTCCAAAACGTCCTTTTTCAATTTTATGCATGGACCACACCAATCAGAACCTGAAAAATAAAGCAAAATTAATTTTTTATTTTCTAAAGATTCTATCTTAGCTTTATCAAAATCGTTTCCCCATTTTGGCTCAACAAAAAAAATAAATGAAATAAGACTGATAATTAAAACCTTCATTTGAAATGTATATTTAATAAACTATTACTGTTTTTCCGTCTGAGGCAACTTTGTAGACTGTCAACCCTTTTTTTCCATTTGAATTCAAACCAGCACCTGATTCAGCAAACCTAGCTCCATGTGCTGTACAATACCATTCACCAGAAGAATAAATCATTTGTTTTTTTGGCTCATGAGAGCAAGTAACTGTCGCGGCCAAATACTGTCCAGTTTTTGACAATGCTACAACTATACTCGAATCAATGATATAGTTCTCTCTAATTTTTATTTTTGAATATGCGGAATTTGACAAATCCAGTTTTAATTTAAAATTAGTAATCTTATTAAGGTCAGCCGTTGAAATTAGATATTTAGCATCCGCATTTGAAGTAGTGGCTCCGGTATTTGTAACAGGTGTGGTTCCTGTATTAGTTACCGGTGTTGTTCCAGTGTTTGTTGTCGGTGTTGTCCCAGTGTTTGTTGCCGGAGTATTTGGACTTTGGACTAAGGCTTCAATGTAGGTATCTTCTACTTTTACGCAAGATGCCAAAACCGCCATTAATGCTCCTCCACTAAAACCTGCTTTCTTAAGAAACTCGAATCTTGTCATAAAGTAAAACTTTTAATAATTGCTATCGCTGATAAATACGAAAAGGTGTCTATTAATGTTGCTCTAAATTAGCAAAAATTTACATATTTGATTTATTAACCAATTGTAAAAAGCAAATTTTAATTAAAAAAGCAAATAATTAATCACTAATAAATAGGATTTTGGAAGAAGTTGCTTTATGATATTAAATGCTATTTCAAATCATCTATCCATTTCATAATTAAATCAACTCCTTCATTATGAACACTAACTCTTCCCAATTCAGGCATCATTACACCAGGATGAGTTGAATTCATGCGATAAGTTATAATTGATTCTTTACTTTTTCCGGCTAAAATATCATACTTAAATGTACCTGCTCCCATTCCAGCAGCCACTGGAGACTTTCCAACGCCCCAATGATAGGGGTCATTTTCTTCTATGTTTAATTTCAATCCCGAAGTAGCCGCAGGCCCAGATGCACTATGGCAATGACCACAATTGACATCTAAATAAGATCTAGCTTTTAAATCTAAACTGGCAGAAGCATCATTTAAAGATACTAAATTTTGTATCCTGTTTTTTTCCGGAATGCTTTTTAAATATCCAATTTTAGCCCATTTATCCAATTGATTTTCTTTTTCGTCACCATATGTTATGGCATGATTTAATTGTTTCAATTTAGGTCCAATTGGCATCATTTTTCCATTGTTGGTATGACAACTTTTACATTGGTTCTTATTAGGCATGGCATATTTTATTGCTTTTTTCTCGCCTTTTTCGTTTTTCCAAGCTACATTAATAATCCCTCCCGTAATTTTATAATCCGCCTCTGTTTGACCTTCATTCCATTTGTAAGAGTAGGCTTCCCAATTGCCTTTTATTTTAACTAATAAACGAGTTTCAACTATTTGTTTCTCGGCTTCGGGTTTTTTAAAATCGGCAGGATAATAAAAGTTTTTAACTAAAATTGAATGCTCAGGAAAATCCAAAGCTTGATCTGGCTTGTTATAATCAAAATTTGCAGAACTTCCTTTGGGCATCCAAACCATCCGCTTTTTAAATGCGTAATCTGTAAATAAAGTGGAAATAGGCTCATAAGGCAAAACGTCGTCGTTTTCAATCAAGTCTGCTATTTCACCTTTAAAAAGACCATATTCAGAAAGTTTCTTAAATGGTACTTTAGAGAAGTCAATATCTTTGGGGTATTTTTTAGAATTAAATTGCATGCAAGAAACACAAAAAGCTGCAAATAGAAAAAAAAGAGGTAAGTACTTTGAATTTGACATCTTAGAATTAATTAAATTACTTTGCTTACGTCTGTGTTTACTTTTACTTTGCATGATTTAAAATTAGCATAATCTTTAGCCACAGAAATACTCATAATCCCTCCTTTAGCAGGAATAATGAAACGTGAAAATCTAAAATCATCCATTTTTTCGTCTACACAAATATTCATTGGATTTTTGGTAACATCTTTTCCAACTTTTTCATCAATTATTCCATCATAAATAAAGTCTTGAGGCTTCATACATTTTGCTGCAACAAGTTTTCCAAAATCTTTAGTCATATCTGGCACCGCCATGTGTCGTTCATACGTGTTATTATGAAAATAAATATCGCTTGAATAAGGAGACCATCCGGGATGATTTGGAACTTTTAATTCAGTAATTTGATAATTCAGTATGGCAACACCTGTAGTCTTATGATTAATAATTTGATTATCAAAGACTTCCACATTTTTTCCTGCCATAATAATTACCCCACTTCCAGGAGGAATCATTGTAATTGGATTTCCATTTTCTGAAGCCACACCTTGTGCAAAATTGACGTGATTATTATCTTTAATTAAATTTTTATACACTTTCGTATTGCTTCCGGCAGCCTTTGGTAATCCAGGTAAATTAAATACTAAAATGCCGCTAGTGTTATTAATTGTTTTGTTGTTGTATACCTCAGCATTATCGGAATTTTCAATTTCTATGCCTGCAACATTTTCAAAAACATAATTGTCTCTTACAATAATATTTTCGGATTGGCCCACATAAATACCTGCATCTCTTGAGTGTGAAACTTCACATTTTTCTATCAAAACATTTTTGCATTGAACAGGATATATGCCGTATGTTCCACTTTTAGACAAGTCAGAGTTAGACCATGTGGTATTTATGTTTCTAAATGTTAAACCATCGCATTTTTGTGTCTTTATATCGTCTCCTGGGGCATCCATAACAGTAAAGTCTTCCAAAACCACTTTATTACCGGCTATTTTCATCCCCTCGCCACCGGTAGTTTGATTTTTAAATGAAAGCACTGTATTAAACATTCCGGCACCTTTTATAGTGATGTTGTTGACATTGTCTAGAACTAATTGCGTACTTAACTCATAAAACCCAGCTGGAATGTTAATAACCTGTCCTTCTTTTGCCTCAATAAATTGGGTAATTAATGCCTCAATTTCTTCTTCTGATGCCTTTTTAAGAGCTTTTACATCCAACTTACTAAACGTTTTTTCTGAAGAATTACAAGAAATAAAAAGGAAGGATAAAACTAAGCAATAGAAAATTTGAAATGTTTTCATATAAATAGGGTTTAATTTTCACAAAAATAGACCAAACTGATTGAAAAAAATAGTGACAAAAGTCAATAAAACTATAATTTCTTTCCTCTAATTCTACTCAACGTTTCTGTAGATACGCCCAAAAAAGTGGCAATGTGTTTAGAAGATACTCTTTGGACAATCTCTGGGCGTTCGGAAATTAATATTTCATATCTTTCTATCGCAGAATTATATTTGGATTCATTATGAAAGGATTCAATTTTTATTAAATATTTTTCAGCTAAAATTCTACCTAAACGTTCGATCTCGTGATATTCATCGTACAACCTGTACAAATCATTTCTTAAAATTCCGTAACATGCTACATCCTCTAGTGCTTCAAAACCAGAATGGCTATTTTCTTGATTCAAAAAACTTGCTATAGATACTGCCAAGTCCCCCTCAAACCCAAACCAAGAGGTCACCTTTTCATTATTATCTTGAAAGAAAAATTCTCTAACTGCACCTTTTGTAATAAATAATATCTTGTTCGAAATAGTCCCTGGCTCAGAAATTATTTCTCTTTTTTTGTAATAATAGGGAATGAAACAAGCCCCAATAGCCTCTTGGGCCGCGAAACTCAAAACAGACAATTGGTTTAAAGATTTTAATAAGCTATCAATTCCTACTTGATTTTTCAAAATATCAAAATAAATTTTTTACTAAAGCTATATTTAAAATTCCAAATAAGAAATTTTTCTGGAAAATACGCTGCTAAAACTACCTAACAAAAAAATCAATAACTCCTTGTTGTCCCGCAACAATCATTTGGTTCTTTTCATCATTTTCAACTT
>DAIQBE010000250.1:5030-5373 GCA_036781325.1 Leadbetterella sp.
TTCCTTCTCCTTCCACTTAGGCCTAAATCGTTAATGTAAATATTCCTTCAAGAATCTTAGGATTGGGAACATTAATATTTCTCATAATAATTCCAGAAAGTGCAGCCATGTAGGTATTAAAATCAGCTATTTTAAAAGGAGCTAAACCCTTTTTTTGACGTACTTCATGATCAATTTGAGAGCATCTTTCCAATCGCATTCCCAATGTTTGGCCATTAAAAATCTGTACTTCATCTTGTGCTCCCAAATACTTAGTATTATCAAAAATATCAATCGGAAAATTAGCCAATAATCCACCATCAACATATAAATCAACATCTTCATTCTCAGTAAAATTTTCAAA
>DAIQBE010000251.1:0-5362 GCA_036781325.1 Leadbetterella sp.
ATATATCAAAACAATTTATTTTTTGCCACTTATGCACGAATTATCTAAATTCAATTTGGAATAAGCCTAGTTTGATGTTAAGTTTTTATCTTTGTTAAATTAATTTAGTTTTATGGCTTTTACTACCTATTGGAGTGGTTCTGATAAATATATTTGTGATGCTGACCTAGCACAATCTTTTCATATGGCAAGAGTTTTAGGAATGCCATTACTTATTGAAGGAGAGCCAGGCACTGGAAAAACGGAATTACCTATTCAATATTCACTTTCTAATAATTTGCCGCTTTTTATCTATCCTACTGGCTCAAAAAGTACTGTTGAGCAATTTGTAGCAAGATTTGATCATGTAAAGTATCTAAGAGATTCACAAATTGAAATTCTAAATGCCCAAAGAGAAGAAAAAGGAATAGGTTCTCGACTTTCCACTTCGGGAAGAGATACAGAAAAGCTGGCAGATTATGTAGTAAAAGGGCCCGCGGCTTTAGCTTTTTCTCAGCCCAATTCTGTTTTATTAATAGACGAAATAGACAAAGCCCCCCGTGAATTTCCGAATGATTTGCTTTTTGCCTTAAGTCACCGAAGATTTATAATGCCAGAATCTGGCGAAGTCATTGAGCTTTCAGAAGAAGATATGCCGGCAATTGTGATTACTTCAAATCGCGAACAAGAACTTCCTACCGCCTTTAAAGGCAGATGCATTTATCATTATATTAATTTTCCAAATGCAGATTTGATGCGAGAAATAGTTTTGAAACATCAGCCTAAACTCGCTGATCGTATCATTGAGGCAGCATTAGATATTTTTTATCAGCTTAGATTACTCGGGATGGAGAGAAGTCCTACCACCCGAGAGTTGTTGAATTGGCTAAAATATATGCAGAGTTTTTCAAGTACAGAGGCTTTGGAAAAAATTAACCATTTAGACGGACTGGGTGTTTTGGTAAAAACACAAGCAGATTTTGAAAAAGTAAAAAGAATGTTAGCCAATAAAGGAAATAGTTTTAAATAAAAAATCCCTTTTACATGTTTGAAACCTTACCCCATCACTTTAGGTCTTTTGGCATTCCATCCGATGTAAGAACGCTGCTGCTTTTTCAAAAAAGTATGGAAAAAGGACTCATTAAAACCTTAGGGGATATTTTCAATGTATTAAGAGGTATTTTAGTTAAAGACCCTAGTCAATTAGGCCCATATACAAAAGCTTTCTATAAGTATTTTTTGAATATCCACATTGCTGAAAGAGAAGCCCTTAACGATGCCATCTATCGATCTGAAACTTTTAAAACATGGGTGGATAAAAAAATAGAAGACGGTTTTTTGGTAGATGAAGTAGACCAAAGAATAGAAGCGTTTTTAAATGAAATACATTTATCGAGCTATGATATAAAGGAGATTTTAGATGGAAGAGAGATTTATAATAAAGACAATCCTGATTTAATTGATAAAGAAAACTCTGAAAACTCTTCTACTAGAAATAATCAGATTATAGAAAGAATGGCCGATTATTCAGGGTTAAGTTTGGAGGAATTGTTGGAGCGAATGCGAAAAGTGGAAGCTCAACAAAAAACCAAACATTTTGGCGGTAATCATTGGATAGGTTCTGGTGGTATTTCTCCTTATGGAAATGAGGGGGCGGCCAAAAATGGAATAAGAGTAGCTGGCAATGGGGGAGGAAAAATGGCAAGAGCTGTTTTGAACGATAAGAATTATTTTCCAGTAGATGTAGATCAACAGATTCAAGACGATACTATAGATGCGGCTTTAGCTGCTTTAAAAGGTATAATGGAAGATTCTGCCCATGACCAATTAGATGTAGAAAATACCATAAAGGAAGGTTTAAAACGCGGAGGATTGTTTTTGCCAGAGATAAAAAATATACATCAACAGAAATTACAAGTTTTATTGTTTTTAGATAATGGGGGCTATTCTATGATGCCCTTTGTGGCTATTGTTAAAAAGCTTTTCAAGAAAATGAAAACTAGATTTGCTCACGATTTAGAGACCTATTATTTTCATAATACTATATATGACCATGTATACAGTGATGTTTTCAGAACAAAAAAAGTAGCTATTGACCTCATTTTAAAAAAAGACCAAAACTACAAAATTTTTATTGTGGGCGATGCCAGCATGGCAGAATATGAACTCACTCGCTTGAGCGTTAAAACCTACGAAAGTTTGATGAATAAGTTTAAAAAGATTGCTTGGATAAATCCTGAGGAGGAAAGATTTTGGAATTACACTCCTAGCATTCAGCTTATAAAAAGGCTAATCCCCATGTTTCCAATGACCACGAGAGGTATTGAAAATGCTGTTAAAGAAATGAATTCAAAAGGGAAAAGTTGAAATTGCATTTGGATCTCTTTTGAATAAATAAAGTCTTTTGGGATATTCTTATTTCAGAATTTCACATAGGTTTTCGGAATTTAAATAGTTATTGATTACATTTTAATTACCACAGATCCAGTTTTCTGACCTAATTCTACATAACTATGGGCTTCTTTCATTTGTTCGAACGGGTATTTTCTGTCAATTACAGGTTTAAGGTCACCACTTTCTGCCATTTTTTTAAATAATATAATTTGTTCTTTGTTAACTACTGGTATTGGAAAAATAATTTTTCTGGTGAAAAGTGGTAAAAACACATTTTGATACATAAAGCCCAATTCTGTGGAAAAATATACCGCCTTTTCCTTCATCAAATGTTTGCATTTAAAAAGTGAGCTTTTGCCAACGGCATCAAAGATAAAATCAAAAGTATCTTTAATTTTCGTGAAGTCATCTTTAGTATAATCTATCACCTGTTGGGCACCTAAATCATAAGCCAATTGAACATTCTTGGTATTAGTAACAGCCGTGATTTCGGCACCAAAATATTTGGCTAACTGTACACCAGAACTACCAATTGATCCCGAAGCACCATTTATAAGTATTTTATCTCCTTTTTTAAGATTTACTTTTTCAAGATAATTTAAGGCTAGATAAGGGCCTTCTAAAATGGCCGTCGCTTCTTCAAAAGACAGATTGCTTGGCTTAAGAGCTATGGAACTATCTTCGGAAATACAAAGATATTCGGCATGTGCTCCAAACTTTTCAGCACTTATACCAAAAACTGCATCACCCACCTTAAAGCTTGTTACATTTTTACCAATTTCTTCTATTGTACCTGAAAATTCACTTCCTAATACATGCATTTTAGGTTTAAAGAGTCCTATGAAAAATCGAGAAATAAAATATTCAGCAGATCTTAAACCGGTATCGGAGCGATTGACAGTAGTGGCAACTATTTTTACCAATACCTCCTTATCTTTCGGAATAGGTTTGGGTATTTCTTTTAATTGGAGTACATCCACCGACCCGTAAACAGTATTTACAAATGCTTTCATAAGTTTTCATTTTTTTTTAAAGTAGAAAAAGAAAATTCAGTCAACAAACTAATTTGTGACAGATGGTTGGAAAAACCTTTTGGATAGTTGATTTTAAATTTAGATAATACGGATTTTTTTATTTCAAGATTAAATCTTTTTAACTTTTATATCTTACAAATTATTGGTAATCCTTTTAGGAATTGAAAGACAATAGTTGCTTAAAGCCATTGAAGTACTTATTTTCTTTCTAGGAGAAGTTAAATTATTTAGACGTGAATTTTGAAATTATTATGCCAACAACAGCCACCATATAAAACTGCCCAACCATACCAAAAAATGCTGTTACCAATCTAGCCATTTCGGTTTTTGGGTATATATCACCGAATCCAATACTTGTTAAGGTAATAAAACTAAAATAGGATAATTCGTTATACACTAGGTCAAGCCGGTCATAGCTTATTCCATGAAATGATTTTGGGAAATTAAGTTCAATCGCCAAATAGGCAAACAAAGCAATCATGCTGAGTAACATATAGCCACAAAAGGAGCCTATAATTACATTAATCCTAACTTCTCGGTTTTGAGTAATCTGATACATCACTTCTGAAAAAATGAAGATATAATAAACTATAAAAAAATAGATAAGGATGTAAAAAAACCATGTCGTAGTTGCAAAAACTGCGAATGCAAATGGCATAGCAATGGCAATGAGGCTAAAAAAATTTCGAATAGTTTTTACCTTTTTGCTTCGTTCTATGAATATACCAAAACAAGCAATAGCAATCATAATCATATTAAATGGCCAAACATACGTAAGGTAAAAGGCATTTTCAATGAAGAATACTTTATCAAAAATTAATAATAATAAGGCCGCTAATAAAAATTCATAGCGGTATTGGTCTAGTTTTCTGTGTATTTTTTTTGGCTCCATCTATTGTTTTATGTTTATTCAAGGGATTACTGCATTGATTTTTGTCCACATTTCATCGTGAAAATTGATTGCGGCAGCACTGCCATCCTTAGCAACGTCACCCATCCGAATAATCACTAAATTTTTACTTGGAATAACATCTATAAATTGACCATTCTTACCCAGAGCAGCAAAAAGATCAGCGGGTGCACCTGTAGCTAAGGATCTTGAAAATAATGTGGATAAACTTGGAAAAATAATAGAAGATTTTCCGTTTAACCACCATAAATATCCATAAGAAGGATTAAGGTTTTGTGAACTGCTAGTCATTGCTGTGTAATAGTCAGGATCATTTAAAACATTAGTGTTTTCCCATATTCCTTTATTTAAAACCAATAAACCAAAACGAGCCATATCTCTAGCTTTGCTAAAATATACATTATTAAAGCCTGATAGAACCCAAGTTCCAGACATGCCAATTTTAGATTCTATCTTTTCATCTGTATAATTATTGAAGGTTTTACCTGATGCATTAGAAATTACTTTTTCTAAAAGTGTATAGGGTGCATTATGATAAAACCATTGGGTACCCGCATCTTTACCATATTGGAGGCAACCAGGTAATGTGCAATCTGCATCTGGCACATTGAAATTTAATCCTGTTGTCATAGTAAGTTGGTTTTTCACAGTAATTAAATTTTCTTTTGCTAAAGGCAAACTTGTCCAACCTGCCCCTAAATAAGTGGAAGTTTTATTATTAATATTTAGTATTCCTTCTTTTTGGGCAATTCCTGTTAAAACAGATGTCAAAGTTTTTCCAGCGGAAGCCCAATACCAATTGGAATTTTGAGTGAAAGCCCCTCCCAAAAGATCAAGCCCCCAATATTTTTCTAAGACTATTTTTCCATCTTTCAATACAATAAAAGCTCGAGAATTATTTGTTTGTAAGAAATCATACAAGTCTTGTATTTGAGCAGTTTTCCATTGTAAACTTTCAGGAGTTTTGGTTTCCCAAGAAGTAGAATTAATAGGAGGAAAATAAAGTGGAGCGTTGGAAACAGATGAATTTATATTCTCTTTTGAG
>DAIQBE010000252.1:0-5355 GCA_036781325.1 Leadbetterella sp.
TAACTTGTTTCTTTCTCCAGGATAATTGGACATATTTTCAAATACTTTTGCCTCATTAACGATCTGTCCTCCTGTAACAACAAATTTAAAAGGAGCCGATGAGTTTCTTAATGATTCAATAAGCCAGTTAAGCTGTTTCTCCCCAAAATAATCTTTGTTTTCATCAATGATTTCGTTTGGAGCTCTAAAGTATCTATTGTCTAATAAGAAAAACTGGCAATCTTCCCACATAAAAGTACCAGTAACTCCTTCATCTTTAAATACATAGTTTAAATTTCCCCAAAAATTCTTAAAAATATCAAGTGTTAAATTCTTTCCCCAGAAACTCCTATCTGAGTCATTAGGTCCAAAATCATGATCATCCCAAATGGCATAGTGATGAACACTTCCCCAAAGCGGTTGCAACTTTTTTTGTTTTCTAAACTCCGTATAACGATGGTTAATTCCTGTTCTAGTAAACCAATCAACTTCTCTTAAATATATATTATCTCCACCCCAAACCATAAAATTGGGCTTTTGGTCATAAATCTTATTAAAAATCCCTAAACTTTTACCGTATGGACTTCCCGGCCTGTCAAACTCAGGCTCATTGGTGTAAGTACAACTTCCAACGGCAAATTTAAAATTGGGAGGATCAGTGCGAAATTGCCAAAGAGTTTGTGTTTGAAACTCAAGAGGATAATTTCTGGCAATCTTTTTTTTATTTACATAAACTTCATATTCATATTTTTTACCTGGATAGACTTGGTCAGCAATTATTTTGGCTACAAAAGCTTGGTTTTTATTTGTTAATACTTCTTCGGTGAAAAATTTTATGGATGGTTTATCTTTTTCCCAATATCCAAATTTAACAAAATCTGCTTTTTCTGTTTGCACCCAAAGTTGCACCTCTCTCATTTCAGAATAGCCAAGCATAGGCCCAGATTTTATTTGAGCAAAACATAAAGTATTAAATGTAATAAGTAAAGATAAAAGTAAGGTATTTCTCATTTTGATTTTTTTAGAATTTTTGCAATTTAAATCATTCTTTCTAAATCTACTAAGTTAAAAAAGGTTCTAAATAAAAAATAACATAAGGAATAGAATAAAAAGCTACAATTATGAATGCTTTACTATATTTTTGCACCAAAAATTCTATTTGATGACTCTAAGAGAAAACGGATATTTTATTCAAGACCTAGAAGTGTTAGAAATTTGTAAGCAATTTGGTACTCCATTATATGTATATGATGGTGAAAAAATAGCACAGCAAGTCGATTCTTTAAAACAAGCATTTTCTGATGTCAATTTGAAAATAAAATACGCTTGTAAAGCCAATACGAATATATCTATTTTAAAACTAATGAATAGGCTAGGGGTAGAGTTAGATGTTGTCTCTCCTCAAGAAATGTATTTGGGCTTGCATGCTGGTTTTGATTCTTCACAAATTACATTTACATCTAGTGGCGTTTCATTTGATGAAATCGAGGAAGCAGTAAATAATAAAGTATTAGTAAATATTGATAATTTACCAACTTTAAAATTGTTTGGTCAAAAATATGGGAATTCTGTGCCAGTAATGCTGAGAATAAGACCTAATGTAATAGGAGGAGGGAATATTAAAATAATGACCGGCCATAAAGATTCTAAATTTGGAATTGCAATTGAACAAAAAGAACAAATTTTAAGTATTGTTTCTCAATTTGATATTGATGTAATAGGCCTCCATCAGCATACGGGTTCTGATATAAAAGATGGCAATACGTTTGTAAATGCTGCATCGGTAATGTTAGATTTAGCCTTTTCATTCCCTAATCTTAAATTTATGGATTTTGGAGGTGGTTTTAAAGTTGCTTACAAAGAAGGTGATGTAAGCACAAATATGCAAGATTTGGGTAAAAAACTGACTAAAAGTTTTAAAGACTTTTGTTCAAAATACGGTAAAGAATTAGAGCTTTGGTTTGAACCAGGCAAATATTTAGTTAGTGAAAGCGGTTATCTATTTGCTAGTGCTAATGTTGTAAAAGAGAATCCAAATAAAACGCTAATTGGCTTGAATACCGGCTTAAATCATTTAATTAGGCCAATGATGTATGACGCCTATCATGAGGTTATAAATGTTTCAAAACCAAATAAAGAAGCGTCAAAAATGTATGATATTGTTGGTTATATGTGTGAAACAGACGATATTGCAAAAGAAAGAAATATGCCTTCAGCCAATCAAAATGATGTTTTTTGTATTTTGAATGCGGGTGCTTATGGATTTACAATGGCATCTAATTATAATAGTAGATTTAAACCCGCAGAAGTTCTAATTTTTGAAAATAAAGCATTTTTGATTAGAAAAAGAGAAGAATTTTCAGATATACTTAATAATCAAATATTAATCGAATTTTAGAACAATGAAAGAAGATTTTTTTGAATTTAATAAATCTACAAAAACAGATGATTTTGAATCACCTGACTTTTATCTTCTGGACGATTTACTTTCAACAGAGCATTTAATTATTCGAAAAAGTGTGAGGGATTTTGTTAAAAGAGAAATTTCTCCTTTAATTGAAGATGCCGCTCAGAAAGCAATTTTCCCTAAACATTTAGTGAGGAAAATGGGAGAATTAGGAGTTTTTGGCCCTACAATTCCATCTAAATATGGGGGTATAGATGCTGATTATATTTCATACGGCATTATGATGCAGGAGATAGAACGGGGCGATTCAGGGATGCGGTCCACAGCTTCTGTTCAAGGTTCTTTAGTAATGGATCCGATCTATAGATTCGGATCAGAAGAACAAAAAAATAAATTCTTACCACAATTAGCAAAAGGGGAAATGTTGGGCTGTTTCGGACTTACAGAGCCTGACCATGGCTCAAACCCATCAGGAATGACTTCAAATTTTGTAGAAAAAGATGATTATGTCGTTTTAAATGGCTCAAAAATGTGGATTTCTAATGCTCCATTGGCAGATGTGGCAGTTGTATGGGCAAAAAATGAAGAAGGAAGAATAAAGGGAATGCTAGTGGAAAGAGGCATGGTGGGTTTTACCACACCTGAAATACATAATAAATGGTCATTAAGAACTAGCATTACGGGCGAATTAGTATTTAATGATGTTAAAATTCCAAAATCCAACATTTTGCCTTTGGCCGATGGCTTAAAGGCTCCAATGTCTTGCTTAGATAGTGCAAGATATGGAATAGCCTGGGGTGCCATTGGTGCAGCTATGGATTGTTATGAAATGGCAAGGAAATATGCTTTGGAAAGAATTCAATTTGGTAAGCCTTTGGCTGCTTTTCAGCTGACACAAAAAAAATTAGCTGAAATGCTAACAGAAATTACTAAATCGCAATTAATAAATTGGCGATTAGGTATTTTAAAAAACCAAGGGAAAGCAACTACTTCCCAAATATCATTAGCCAAAAGAAATAATGTTTTAACAGCCATTACTATTGCCAGAGAAGCTAGGCAAATTTTAGGTGGAAATGGGATTTCTGGAGAATTTCCAATAATGCGTCATTTGATGAATTTAGAGTCTGTTATTACCTACGAGGGTACTAATGATATACATTTATTGATTTTAGGAAATGAAATTACAGGTATTCAAGCTTTTAAATGAGTAAATTATGATTAATGTAGGATTAGTAGGATTTGGATTATCAGGAAAATATCTGCAAGCTCCATTTTTTCAAGTAAATGCAAATTTTAGACTGAAAAGTATCGTTACCTCTCAAGATATTCCCAAGAATCTGTTCCCCGATGCACAAAGAATAGAAAGTTTTGAAAAACTTTTGGAAGATCAAGACCTTTCTTTAATTTCTATTTGTTCCCCAAGTCATACTCATTTTGAATATGCTAAAAAATGTCTTTTAGCAGGGAAAAATGTACTTTTAGAAAAACCAATGACTGCTACTTCGAAGGAGGCAGAAGAATTAATTAAGTTAGCCGGGGATCTTAAATTAGTCCTTTATGTTTTTCAAAATAGAAGATTTGACAGTGATTTTATGACGGTAAAGTCAATAATTGAGTCGGGAGTATTAGGAGAAATTCATAGTTATGAAGCTCATTTTGATAGATATAAGCCCATATTGAATACAAAAAGATGGAAAGAAATAGTTTTACCTGCTAATGGAATTTTGTACGACCTTGGTGCTCATTTGATAGATCAATCTATATACCTTTTTGGAAAACCTTTAAATGTTGAAGGCTCAGTATTTACACAGAGAGAAGGCTCAGAAATCGATGATGCTTTTAATTTGTATTTGGATTATGGGAAACTAAAAGTAACCTTAAAATCAAGTTTAATAATTAAAGATCAAGGTCCAAAATATACTATTCATGGTTCAAAAGGTTCTTTTACAAAATTTGGATTAGATATTCAAGAAGACCATTTGGTTGCAGGGCTTTGGCCTGACCAACCTGGTTTTGGTTTTGAAAATGTTGAATTTAATGGAAAGCTAAAAGCTGAAATAAATGGATTAGATTTTGTTGGAAAGGTTGATACAATTAAAGGCAATTGGGGTTTGTTATTTAATGACCTTTTTGAAGTTATTCAAAATAATAAAACCGCTATCGTTCAACATCAGCAGATTATTGAGCAGCTAAAAATTATTGAAGCCATTAAGAAGTAAAATTTTCATTTTTTTTATTTTTGGTTGAAACTTTTATTACCATAATTTAGAAGGATATTTTCCTTTCTCAATTAATTTATTCAAAGAATCCATTACGAATTCCTTATCTTCTGGATAAGTTACCCCAAACCAATCTGACTCACTTTCAAAAACTTTGCACTTTCCTTTATTAGTTTCAATTAAGTGACTTATTACTTTAGGAATATAAAATTCAGCTTTTGGAGCATTAAAATTTTCCTGAGCATATGCTGCAAACAAAGAATTAATTTCAGTGAAAACATTTGGCATGAATCCCCAAAAATTCATAGAAACAGGAGTATTTTCACCTAAAATTATTGGTTCTCCATTATCGAAAAATGCAATTTGACCATTTTCTTGCCTAATAATTTTAGTTCTTTCCGTAACATTTATCAAAAAATCATTTTCATCTTTAATACATACTCCTCTAGATACCGTACCATTTTCAGATAGGGTATTTTTTACTTGGTATCCAATCATTGCATGCACATGCTCTTGTTTGTTTTCAGATAAGAATTTTCCCATAGTTTCAAATGCTTCGAATCCATAAAAATCATCCGCATTAATAACTGCAAATGGAGTTTTTGTATTATTCCAAGCACACAAAACAGCATGCCCCGTTCCCCAGGGCTTTTCTCTTTTTACATTTTTCAAATTATCAGTTAAAAATGTATCAAAACCTTGGATTGCAAATTCATATTCAATTTTACCATCTAGTTTTGGCCCAAAAAC
>DAIQBE010000253.1:0-5354 GCA_036781325.1 Leadbetterella sp.
AGCTTAGTTTCTAAAGATAATTTCGAGTATGTTTTAAAAGAACTTCAAGAAAAAACCTTTGTTCCCAAGATTATATTTCCGGGAAATGGCCTTCATATCAATTCTCATGCGGATGCCATACTTCTTTTGTCATTAATTTCAGGAAGAAACCCCGAATTTTTAATCGGACAACATGTTATCTCCGCTCCTATTTTGAAGCGAAGTGGCTTAGAAATTTTACCTACTGCTTATATGCTTATTGATGGTGGACAAGCCACCACTGTTTCTTATATTAGCAACACATTTCCAATACCTAACAACAAACCAGACTTAGCAGCTTGCACAGCCATGGCAGGTGAAATGTTAGGCTTAAAATTAAATTATTTAGATGCTGGAAGTGGAGCTTTAAATCCTGTAAGTGAAGAAATCATTAGAGAGGTTAGAAAAAATGTTAATGGTCCTTTAATAGTAGGTGGTGGTATTAATACCAAAGAGAAAGTTCAAAAGGCTTTACATGCTGGAGCAGATGTGATCGTGATTGGAAATGCAATTGAAGATAATCCAAATTTCTTGATTGAAATAGCTCAATTAGTAAGTTCGTATAATTTTGCTTTAGCCTAAAATGCATCAAATTATATTAGGGCTTGGTTCCAATATTGAGCATAGAAAAAACAATTTAGAACAAGCTACAATTTTGATTGAAAGCAACTTAGGAAAAGTTGAAAAAAAATCTAAAATATACGAAACAAAAGCTTGGGGAATAGAGAATCAAAGTAATTTTCTAAATAGTGCAATGGTGGTTTCCACCCCTTTTTATCCTTTGAAAGTACTTGAAAAAATATTGGAGATTGAGCTATTAATGGGTAGAAAAAGGGAAATAAAATGGTCTTCAAGAAATATAGATATAGATTTACTTTTTTTTGAAAATTATGTATTCGAAACACCTTCTCTCACCGTTCCTCATCCATTTATTTGCCAAAGAAATTTTGTACTTAGCCCATTAAATGACATTTGCCCTGATTTTATTCATCCTAAATTTCATGATTCCATCAGACATTTAAGCCAAATTACTTCTGATGCCGGATGGATTAAAGAATTTTTATTTTAGATAAAAAACTATTTTGGTTATTTCTTATTTAACTCTCTAAGCTTAAGATATTTTAGGGTAGTCCCAACGCCACCCAAGAAAGACCAAATGAAGCCTTCAAAGCCATTCAAAAAATTTAATCTTAGTTGATATTCTGTTATAAAAGTTATTGGAAACTTTGTAATTATTTTGAAAATACTTGCATTTTTACCTCGTTTTTTTAAATCTATTGCTCCTAAAGTTGTATATTTATTTGTTTTTTCTAAAACATCAGATATATCGGCGTAACTAAAATGTAAGACATGGTTGGAAAGTGCACCTATTTTTCCTTCAAATAGTATATCTTCATGCACTTCATTATCATTATAATTTCCAAATTTCCTATTAAAAAGTCTTAAATGAGGCAATTTATATTCTCGACCGAAACGCATAATTCTTCCCAGAAATACTAAGGTATTTGGAATCATAAATCCCTGATAATCAGATTTTATTAACGCATGACTTATTTCATTCTTTAATTCTGGTGTCACCACTTCATCGGCATCTACCACAAAAACCCAATCATTTGTAGCTTGATTAACTGCGAAGTTTTTTTGTTTTCCAAAGCCGTCAAATTTACGATAGGAAATACTGCATCCGAATTCTTTTGCTATTTCCAAGGTCTTATCTGAGCTGCCACTATCTACAACAACGATTTCATCGGCCCATCCAAAAACAGCAGCGAGTACTTCCTTGATGGTCCTTTGATTATTGAGCGTGATTATTACAATTGATAAATGCATATTGGAGTACATATATGCAATTTAGATTTACAATATTTTTATTCAAAGAAATCACGCAAATTCTTTTAAATCATCTTTAAGATTTTTTTCAAAATAAGGAACAATCAGGTTTACTATATTGATTTCAGAAAAAAATGAAATAGCTAAAGCATGATTTAAAGAAGAAGTAAAAAGCGTCCATATTTTAAATTGCATATTCAAAAGGCCAATATCTACACCGCCACGGGAGCCTTAATGCCAGGATAGGGATTATAATCTAATAAAGTAAAATCTTCGAATTTAAAATCAAAAATTGATTTTACTCCGGGATTTAAAACCATTTTGGGAAGTGGGCGTGGCACTCTGCTCAATTGAAGATCAACTTGCTCAAAATGATTGGAGTAAATATGCGTATCGCCGCCCGTCCAAATAAAATCTCCCAATTCTAAATCACAAACTTGGGCTATCATCATCGTTAACAAGGCATAGGAGGCAATATTAAATGGAACTCCTAAAAATACATCTGCACTTCGTTGATACAGCTGGCAGGAAAGTTTATGATCTGCCACATAAAATTGAAATAGCGCATGGCAAGGCATTAATGCCATTTTTGAAAGTTCGCCTACATTCCAAGCTGAAATAAGCATTCTTCTGGAGTCGGGTGTATTTTTTATTTGTTGAATTACTTCTTGTAGTTGATCTATCGTTTTGCCGTCAGATGTGGGCCAAGAACGCCATTGTTTTCCATAAACTGGGCCTAAATCGCCGTTTTCATCCGCCCATTCATTCCAGATAGATACATTGTGGTCGTTTAGATATTTGGTATTGGTGTCACCATTTATAAACCAAAGCAACTCATGTACGATTGACTTCAAATGCACTTTTTTGGTAGTAACCATCGGAAAACCTTCATTTAAGTCAAACCTCATTTGGTAACCAAAAACACTTTTAGTTCCTGTTCCTGTTCTATCTGTCTTTATGGCCCCTTTATCTAAAATATGCTTTAATAAATCGTGATATTGCTTCATTTATTTACTTTAAAAATCTCAACCGTAAAATTAAACAAAAAAAAAGCTTCGCCGAAACGAAGCCTTCAACAATAAACAAATTTATCAAAATTATTTTTTCATGCAGTCCTTTTGTTCTTCTTTAGAGCAAGACTTCATGCATTCTTTTTTAGACATTTCAACGCAGCAACCTTCAGTTTTGGCTTTTTTGTTTCTTTTTCTCTCTCTTCCAAGTGGTGAGTCGAAAGAAAATGCAGAAAAAGTTAAGCCTAATATTAGAGAAACTAGCACCAATGATTTTTTCATGTTTTTTTATTTTAAATTGATAAAAATTAAAATACAATCATTGTGCCAAAAAATTAATTTATCTCCACCGAATGCGTTATGGTTGCCAATGGAGCCAATTGAGCGGTGGCAGAACAATATTTTTCCATTGATAATTCTATGGCTTTTTCAATTTTCTTTAAATCTAAATTGCCTTTGAAAATAAAATGAATATTGATTTTGGTAAAAGGTGTCATCTCTGTGCCCTCTATCTTTTCTCTTTCTCCTTCAATCACCAATTTCAAATCTTCAATTACTTGTCTTTGTTTTTTTAATATCAAAATAACATCAATTGAAGTGCAACCTCCTAAACCCATCAATAAAAGCTCCATGGGTCTTGCCCCTTGATTATTGCCTCCAATGTTTTCTGCAGCATCGATATTAACAATCACATCTGAGGCTCCTTTTGCCTCAAAATGAAAAGCATCATTCACCCTATTTAATTCAATTCTCATTTATTTATATATTAAATTTCAAGCTTTTAAAATCTGCAAAAAGATAAAATGCTTAAATCAGTCCTTATGCGCTTGTGCAGTTTTTTGACAACATTCTGGCAAAGCATCATGCGACTTTTGATTTGCCACTACTTCGTCTGCATCATATCCAATTTTGGAAATCTTAGTTTTTAGTTTTGAGGGATTGGTTTTATCAGCATTATAAACCACAGTAACTGTTTTATCATCCAGATTTAAGGTGGCTTTTTCAACCCCTTTTGTAAGGCCCAAGTCTCTTTCTATCCTTTTTTTACACATTCCACATTTAGCTGAGGTTTTAAATTTAATTTCATCAGATTTTGAATTTACTTCTGCATTGGAAGAAAAACTAAATCCGACGAAAATCAGAGCAATTGCGAGTACTTTTTTCATTTTTACGTTTGTTTAATTATTAAAAAATTATCTAATTCTGTATCTAAATCCTGAATAAATGGTGGCGCCCAGAATAGGGCCCCAAGCCATACCTGCATCAAATCTATTGCCAAAAGGCGACTCGGGTGAAACAATTGGATTATTTTGTTTAAATCCGGTAAGATTTTCTCCACCAACATATATTTCCCAGTTTATAAAAGTTCGGGTAATCTGCCCATTAAGATTCACAAATGCTGGGGCAAAACCTATAGGCATCGTGAAATAGGAAGAATGATCATAATTTGGAGATATATTAGGAATTCTACGTTTACCATTCCATTGTAGAGTTCCGTCAACCTTCCATTTTTCATAAGGTAAGGCGTATCCTATATTCAGTAAAATCCGATCTCTGCTTACAAACATTCTATCAACCAAGACCTTTTCATCTAATGGTTTG
This sequence comes from Leadbetterella sp., assembly GCA_036781325.1. Classification (GTDB taxonomy): domain Bacteria; phylum Bacteroidota; class Bacteroidia; order Cytophagales; family Spirosomataceae; genus Leadbetterella. Next base: position 4,461 of record DAIQBE010000253.1, read on the forward strand.
CCTAAAGTTTGTTTACTATTAACGTATCGATAAGCTAATTTAACTTCCCAGTTTTTAACAGGCCCATAATTGGCTTCAACTAAACCACTGGTGGTAAAAGATCTACCCTCGGAGCCGTAAAAATATAAAATAGAGGTGTGTTCTAAGTCTGCAATCCACTGTTTTTCAAAATTCGTGTGGAACAATTCAGCACTTAAAATTAATTTTTTTATAGTTTTTACATAGCTAGTACCATAAGTCCAGGCAACTTCCGGTTGAATGTCGTCTAAAAAACGAACGGAACGGCTACTTACTAAATTACCATAATATTCGGCTAATGGAGTAGGCACTCTAAAACCTTTTCCTACGGAAAACCTCCAGGTATCGTTTTGTCCAAGATCTTGTTTAAAGTGAATTCTAGGAGAGAATTGATTGCCAAAAAGATTATGAAAATCGTTTCTAAGTCCAATTAATAAAATAGTTCTGTCTAAATGATTAAAAGTATATTCTCCAAAAATACCCGGCACTATTTCATTCCTGTTTAATTGTAGTGAACCTAATGTTTCATCAAAATTATCATTTAAAAAACTAATTCCTGTTTTATAGGTATGATTAGTATTTACAATTTTGTCTTGGTAAATTAAATTACCATATAAAGATTTTTGAGTGGCCATGTAAGGTTTAAATCCAAAATAACTATCTGAATTATGAACTGTTGCATTCAAAATCAATCCCAAACCTCTGTATGGGGCTTTTTGAAATAGTCTAGCCGTTTTTGAAAAGAAATCTAGTCTATTAGTTTTGTTGGTAAAGCCATAGGAATTGGGCGTTTTTTCTCTTGTGATAAAGCTAGTTTGCCCTCCAATTCGGTTTTCAATTAAACCTCTTAATCCAAATTGGGCCATCCATTTATCC